>JAUSDH010000086.1 GCA_030650655.1 Candidatus Brocadiaceae bacterium | reverse complement strand
AAGAGTGGATGCAAAAATAAGTGATGATATTGAAAGACCATTGTTAAGACCCATTGTATACAAAAAAGAAGAGGCGATTTCGAATTCAAATAATCAAAAAACTGAAGAATTGCCATCGGGTTCTAATAAAGAAGATAGTGTGGAAAGCTTATTATCCCTTCTCCGAAGCGAAAGGGATAAACTACAGGCACTGGAAAATCAATATAGAAAAATAGGAAACAATGTGCTTGCAGAAACAGATGGCACTAAACGCAAGGATGGAGATGTGAATAAAATAACCGAATCGTTACCTGCTGTCCCAGAGAACGATCTTTCACCATCGGGCAATCTACAGGCTAAAATCGGTACGTCAAGAGAAACATCCAATGGAGATTCAATAAAAAACGTAAGGGTAAGAGATGGAAGTTCAACTGCACAGCTATACGTAATGAAAAATAATAACAAATCAGAGTTGGGTACAAATAATACTATAAATCAGCGGTTGGAGAAGATAATTAGGAATGGGAATCAAGTGGATGTCGCAGAGTGTTATTATAAACTAAGTGAGTATGATAATGCACTCCAGATGTATAAATTGTTTACTCCAAACAATACCTCTTTGGATCAATATATTTGGGCCCAATACCAAGTTGCAAACTGCTATAGAAATATGAAAAAGTACGACATGGCTCTCGGCGAATACCAACGGTTTGTCAACCAGTTTCCTGAAAGCGATTTGATAGACCAGGCAAAATGGTATATGGAAGATATTGGTTGGTGGAAAGCCTGGTCCGAAAAGAATACTTTGACCGGCAATCAATTACTTACAGCATCAAACAACCATATATCCAAGTAAGTGAAGAGAATGGGATGAAATGATGGAAAATACAACGATAAGTGAATTTAAAAAAAATTGGGGGACAGAACTTGCCTCTGCCTTTCATTTATTTAACGAGTATACACAGCGACTTGAAGAATCTTATAATCACCTTCAAAACAGGGTTAAAGAAATTGATAAGGAAATGGCATACACAAATGCCTGTTTGAAGGACAAAGTACAGGAGTTAGATAGCCTTACAAAATATTTAAACAACCTTTTGAGCAGCATTCACAGTGGAGTTATAGCGGTGAATTTAAATGGTGAAATATCTACCATGAATAAGGCAGCAGAAGAAATATTAGGATTAGACGCAGTGTATGTAATGGGAAAGAAAGTCGGGACCATTTTTAAAAATAGCGACGACAGTACACCTTTATTGCTCTCGGCACTTGAAAAAAGAAAAAATTGTATAGATGTAGAGCGAAAGATAGAAACAATTCGAGGGGAGTCGAAATGGATAGAAAGCAGTGTGTCTTTAATTAGAGATGCTAATGAAAATACCATAGGAGCGGTAGAGGTATTTAGAGACTTGTCTGAAATCAGAGAATTGGAGCTGCGTCTTAGAAATGCGGATAAATTAGCCGCCATTGGCGCGATGGCAGCATGTATTGCCCATGAAATTCGTAATCCCTTGAATGGAATAGAAGGGTTTTCTGCATTACTTGCACGTGACTTCGAAGATTCAGATCCAAGAAAGAAGTTAGTGAAGAATATTATACAAGGTACAAAAAATTTAAATAAGACGGTGACTGAATTGCTGGTATTTGCCAGGCCTCTCAAATTGAAGTTAAAAGACAACAGTATTTCAGAGATATTGGATAAGACCCTTTTCTTTGTGACTGAGGATATAAAACAAAAAGGTATTAACAATGTTCGCATTCAAAAAGAATATAATTTAGATAAAGATATTGTAAGGTGCGATCCAGAAAAGTTACAACAAGTTTTTTTAAACTTGTGCTTAAATGCGATTCAGTCCATGACGTGCGGGGGAGATTTAACCGTGTTTACCCGTATATTGGGAGATGATTACCGTAATGAAGATATACAGGTCGGAATAAAGGATACTGGCGTTGGCATCAAAAAGGAACTTGTTAATAAAATATTTGATCCTTTTTTTACGACAAAACAGGAAGGGACAGGTTTGGGATTGGCAATTGTGAACAAGATCATTGAGGCGCATAACGGCAAAATATTTGTGGAGAGTGAGGAAGGTATCGGTACGACTTTTTTTATTAACTTGCCGAAAATAAATATTTACGATACTGATTCTTTTGACGATAGGTATTCCCAAAATGAAGCATTGATACCACAATTTTTATCATGATGCATATTATTAAGAAATGTTTTGCACGTATTTTAAAATTCTATTATTCATCAGGGGAACAACATGAGTGTTGAAAAGATAATGGTAGTAGACGACGACTCATTAGGGCGAGAATATCTTTGTGAAGCTCTAATGAGGGGTGGATATGAAGTTGTGTCTGTAAGTAATGGTCAGCAGGCGATAATCAAGATAAGCAAAGAAGCGTATGATGTAATTTTTCTTGATATGAAAATGCCAGGAATGTGTGGCATGGAGGTTCTGGAAAAGGTAAAAAGCATTTCTCCTGAAACGGTCGTAATCCTTATGACGGCCTATGGAACGGTAGAGACTGCGGTAGAGGCAATGAAAAAAGGGGCGTATGATTATATGATAAAACCATTTTCACCAGAGCAGATAGAACTCTTAATTTCAAGGGTGAATGAACGGCAAAAGTTAATTAGGGAGAACAGGTATTGGAGATCTAATTCAAATATTGATGAAAAATTAAATTCTGTATTTAGCCGAAATTCCAAGATGTCCCTAATATATGAACAAATTAAGAAAATTGCTCAGAGTAAGGCAAGTGTTTTGATTCAAGGAGAAAGTGGCACGGGGAAAGAACTCATTGCGCGAGCTATCCACTTTCATAGTCCTCGATGCGAGGACCCTTTTATTCGTGTTAATTGTGCAGCTTTGGCTGAAACTCTTTTAGAAAGTGAACTGTTTGGACACGAACGGGGGGCTTATACCGGAGCCATTTCAAAACATACAGGACGTTTCGAATTAGCGAACGAGGGTACTCTGCTCCTTGATGAGATCAGTGAAATATCTCCTAATATACAAGCTAAATTGTTGAGGGTTCTTGAAGAAGAGGAAATTGAGCGGGTAGGCGGTGAAAAGACGATAAAAATTGACGTAAGGATTGTGGCAACGACAAATAGGAATCTCATGAATGAAATCCAAAAAGGTACATTTCGTGAAGACCTTTATTATCGCCTGAATGTTGTGCCAATTTATTTGCCGCCTTTAAGAGAAAGACGAGGGGACATACCGCTACTCGTGGATTATTATCTTAGAAAATATAGCCTCGAAAATAATGCCGTTGTGAAATCCATAGATAAAGAAGCTATGGATTATTTATGTCAGTATAATTGGCCGGGAAATATAAGAGAATTAAAAAATATTATACAAAGAGCAGTGGTCATGGGATCACATGAGGTGCTGCAATTAGAGCAATTTAACTGCCTTTTTACGCATCAGGATGTGGAACGATCTGGAAACACATTGACCGCAGGAAAAGCTATTGAGGATGTGGAAAGAGACTTAATTTACAGCACACTAGAAAAAACGGGTGGAAATAAAACTAAGGCTGCCGAATTACTTAAAATTACCGCAAGAACGTTAAGGAATAAGCTCCATAAATATAATGAAGAGTCAAAACCTGTTTTTGAAACGGAAACTTTTTCCTGTGCGGAATGAATATTTTACCTGATCGTGAAATGCAATAGTTCTACAAAAGATAGAAAGAACTTATATTTGCAACACTTAGGTAAGATAATCAAAGACGCATTGATTATATAGTAAATGGCATTTATTTTGCTCATTCTAAAGGAGAGGAAATTATGAATATCGGTATAGACAAAAGTGCTACTTTATTAGAAAAGATGTTGGATGTTTCATCAATAAAACACAAAGTTATTGCAAATAATATTGCCAATGTAAATACCCCGGGCTATAAGAAGATGGAAGTGAGCTTTGCGGATCAGCTTGAGAAAGCGGTTAACGAAAGCTCTATGAATAAATTTGATACTTTACAACCCAAGATTGTAATTTCAAAGGAAGATACGAGTGATACCGTACGAAACGATGGTAATAATGTAGATATGGATAAAGAAGTTTCGTCATTGGTAAAGAATACACTTTCCTATAGCATTTACACACAATTACTGGCAAAAAAGTATGAAGGAATAAAGTCGGCAATAGAGGGTTCTCGAGGTTAAAGGAGTAATATATGGGAATGGATAATATGTTTTCGGTATTTGATATTAGTGGTTCTGGGCTTTCTGCTGAACGGGTGCGTATGAATGTAATTGCCAACAATATTGCCAATGCAAATGCCACAGATACTCCGGAAGGAGGTCCGTACCGTAAAGAACAAGTGGAATTTTCGTCGTTACTGAGTAAAACGATGAAAAACAGTGGTATCAAAGGTGCGGAGAGATTGGGTGGTGTTAAGGTTCAGCAAATTGTTAAAAGTACAGAGCCGTTTAACAAAGTATACATTCCTGGGCATCCCAAGGCTGATGCAAAGGGATTTGTGGACATGCCGAATGTGAGTGTTATGATGGAGATGGTAGATCTTGTAACGGCATCAAGGGCATATGAAGCGAACCTTGCAGTAATAAACTCGTCAAAAGATATGAACAATAAAGCGCTGTCAATTCTTGGAAAATGATAGGAGATTAATCTATGGCTATTTCACCTATTCATAGCAACGGGAATATCCCGGTAAACAATGAGCTTATGAATGCCGTCGAAGGGGGGGAACAAAATTCCTCATTTAAAAATACTTTAGGCGGCTTTATTAATGAAATCAACGATCTTCAAACAAAAGCTAATGCGAGTATTGAAAATTTCGCGACAGGAAAGGTTGAAAATGTTCATGAAGTAATGATTGCTATGGCAAAGGCAGAAGTGAGTTTTAAATTTATGATGGAGGCACGCAATAAACTCGTTGAAACTTATAAAGAAGTAATGCGCATGCAGATGTAGTATTTTAAATGTGGTTACAAATGCTAGATAGATAGAGCATCCCTGGTAAATCCTCCGGCGTTGCAAATTTCCTCCAAATTGTATAAGTCACATTTCTTACCCAAGAATTTCAGTTGCAGATTCCTTTTAAAAAAACAACGTTTCAGTTTTATCCAATAGTTCATAGTAGTATTCATGGAGCCGTTGTTAAAAAAATATACAGTGAATAGCATTTTTATTGGAATTATCAACTTCTGGATGCAGGGGAATTGATTCCGAATAGCGATATCAATTCTCAAGAATATATAATATTTATGCCCATAAAGCGTTAAGACTCATTTTAACCTAATACCTTGATAAGCTTTCTTGGTACTAAAATTGCTACATCTTTTTTATAACAAAACTAAATAGTGTTAAACAATTAAAAATGGAGATAAAAAAGAATGAACCTCGATTTGAAGAATGTGATGGGGCAGTTTGGCAATATCTGGAAAGGGATCAGCTTATCGCATAAATTTATTATGATCATGATGACAATGGGGTTTATAGGCGGGATCATTGGGGTGACACAGTGGGCTAGGAAGCCTGATTTTGTGCTCCTGTATGGAGAGCTTGGGCCGAAAGAAAGCAGTGAAATTGCCGATTTGCTTAAAGAAGAAAATGTTACTTTTCAAATCCGGGGGAATGGGTCTGCGATAGCAGTTCCCAGTGAAAAAGTACACGAAATGAGGCTTAAACTTGCAGGCAAAGGATTACCAAGAGAAGAATCAGGGTATGAGTTACTCGACAAGGTTGGCTTCGGTACATCAGATTTTGTACAACGAGTAAATTATCGAAGAGCGATTCAGGGGGAACTTGCGAAAACAATCAGACATTTAGAATATGTGGAATGGGCACAGGTACATCTTGCATTGCCTGAGGGTTCTCTGTTTGTAGAGGATGAAAAACCACCAACGGCTTCTGTCATCTTGAAACTGAAAAGCCGAAGTGCTGGTATATTAAAGCCTGAGCAGGTTGCCAGCATTGTTCATCTGGTAAGCGCGAGTGTTGAAGGACTCATACCGGAGAATGTTACCGTTGCCGACACCCGTGGAAACCTGTTTTCTAAGAAGGGACTACCCGCATCGATGATAGGTGCGAGTAACGATCAGTTAGAGATAAAGAAAAAGCTTGAGGATTCTTTTGTGGCGAAGGCCCAGGACATGATAGAAAAAATCGTTGGTGCTGGTAAATCAGTTGTGCGTGTAAGTGCTGATTTGGATTTTAAACATGTGGATGAGAAACTTGTTGAATATGATCCAGAACGTAGGGTTCCTAAAGTTCAAACGGTAACGACAAGAGTGTCTGGCGGTGCACCATTTTCTGGGGGAGGCGGTGTGCCAGGGATGCAGGCTAATCTTAATATGTCACAATCGGGAATTATCCAGTCTGTTGGATCTTCAGAACAAGAAGAGACGGCTCAAACGCAATATGAGCTGAGTAAGACGGAACGGGTTATCGCCGACCATGGGGCATCATTAAAGAGATTATCTGTGGCAGTGCTTGTTGACGGGATGTACGAAGACCAGAAGACTGTGGATGGGAAGATTCAGAAAGTTTACACTGCAAGGAGTAAAGAGGATATGACACGAATTGCGGCACTTGTAAAACAGGCAATTGGAATTGATGAATCGAGCAATCGTAACGATAGTTTTGAGATACAAAATGTGCAATTCTATGAACCGTCTTTTGAACAAGAAGACGCATCTTTGAAAAAGGAGCAGCAAAAAGAATTTATGTTGAAGATGGCAAAGAATGGGTCGCTTGCAATTACCGTATTGGTTTTTCTCATGTTTGTGCTGAGGGGTATGAAGAAACTGAAAAAGGCTAAAATAGTAAACGAACAGGCTTCCTATACAAAAACATCGCCCATGAAGATGACGATAGTAGAAGAAGAAGAAGAAGAGGAAGAATTTGATGACTCAAAACAGTCAAGACTGCGGGAGAGAGTCGTCAAAAATATTCAAAAAGAGCCAGGCGTAACTGCAACTTCATTAAAGAAATGGATTACCTCCGATTTGAGGGCTATAAATAATAAATGAGCACGGCAAGAAAAGTATCGGGAATACAGAAAGTAGCTATCATCTTGTCAACCCTTGATGCCGACACTGCTGCAACTTTGATCAGGGAGTTTTCTGATGAGGAAATTGCAGCGATATCTGGCGAGATGTCGAATTTTGAGCGTATTGATAAGGAACTCGTAGAAACGGTACTCAATGACTTAGCGCAAGAATTAAAATTAAGTAAAACATCTTTAAAATATGATAACAATCAGTTCAAAAAACTTCTTGTACAGGCTGTTGGTTCTCAAAAAAGTGCAGATATTCTGTCGAGTGTGGAGGAGGGGACTTTGTTTCCCGTGCCTTTTTATCTTCTCAGGGACGCAAGTGAGGAAGAATTGCTGCGCATACTCGTGGGCGAACACCCTCAAACAATTGCACTTATTTTGACTTATTGCGATCCACAGCGTGCGGCAAAGGTGTTGTCTCAATTTCCATCTGAAACACAGGCAGATATCATTATGAGAATAGCTACGATGGAACCTCCTCCGGTGAAATTACTCTATCAGGTAAACGAAGTTGTTATGGCAAAGGTAAAAACCGATGACAGACGGCAGAAAACACCGACTAAGAAAAAGTTTAAACTTGCCTCCGACATTATCAGTGGTATGGAAGGACCGGCAGATAAGAATGTGGTTGAGCTGATAAGCCATAAGAATCCGGAATTGGCTGATGAAATTAAAAAATTGTTGTTTACCTTTGAGGATGTTATTTATGTTCAGGACGATGCTTTTAGAAAAATTCTTACAGAGGTTGATAACAGTTTAATTGCTTTGGCGCTCAAAACTGCAACTGAAGAAATTGCGAAGAAGTTCTTTGGTAATATGTCGAAGCGTGTAGGCGATGCTGTTCGGGAAGAGCAGGAGTTGCTAGGGCCAAGACTTTTATCTGAGGTGGAAGCAGCTCAGCAACAGATTGTCGATGCTGTAAAACGACTTGAAGCGAAAGGGGAATCAATTGTGAAAAGGAAAGGTGCAAAAGGGAGCGTCGAAAAATTCGTATGAAAAACAAGAAAGTGTATGCGTCACCAGATGTAAAAGGCATTTATGTATTACAATCGTTAAGATATCAAAGTAAGTCTCATCATCTGGACGAGACAACCGAATGGGAAACAAAAGAAAAAAGTGACGAAGAAGAAAGATTGAGTGCCCTTGAAATAGCGAAGGATGAAGCATACAAAAAGGGGAGGCTAGATGCTGAACAGGACTTTAAACGGGAAATAGAAAAAATAAAAAGTGAATATGCATCGTTAATGGCCTTATTTCAGAATGCGGTTAATCAGCTAATAGATAAGCGAGAAAAAATATGGCAAGAGAGTGAACTTGAGATCATAAAACTTATTTTGACTGTTTCAAGCAAGATGGTCGGGGAAGAAATTAGTAACAAGGGTAAAGACGTCATAAAATACGTGGTTAAAGAGGCTCTTTCCCATGTAAGCGGGAAGAAGATTGTTGCCGTACGCCTTTCGCCCGACGATGCAAAGAAAATAAATTTATTGGAAGAGATGAAATTGTTAGATCCGAATATAAAGATACTGGAAGATGGCACGATTACTTCTGGTGGGTGTATAATAGAGACAGATTTTGGGAGTATAGATTGTCAGATAGAGACCCGTTGGGAAGAAATCAGAAAAACCTTAGTGGAAAATAAAAATGAGTCAACTGTGCATTGATTTCAAACAATATCAAGAAAGGGTATCTGCCGTAGTTCCATTCAGATTTACAGGCAAAGTGGTTCATGTTGCCGGCCTTGTGATCGAATCAAACGGCCCGTCCGTTCCAGTGGGAGAGTTGTGTTATATTCAGTTAAACAATGGACATGCGCCAGTGCCTGCAGAAGTAGTAGGTTTTAAGGGGAAAAAGATTCTCCTGATGCCTATCGGTGAGTTGGATAGAATCAGCCCGGGAAGCAAAGTCATTGCATCAGGAAGTCCTTTAACTATAGGAGTCGGTATGGGGCTCATGGGTCGGGTTATTGGAGGCCTGGGCGAACCAATAGACGGGAAGGGTCCAATAAAAACCGAAGGGTATTGTTCGATATATAATTCTCCACCAGATCCTTTAAAAAGAAACCGAATAAAGGAACCGATAAGAACGGGACTCAGAGTGATAGATGGGTTATTTACCTGTGGCAAAGGACAACGATTAGGTATATTTGCAGGTAGTGGCGTGGGAAAAAGCACATTAATGGGAATGATTGCAAGAAATTCAGAAGCCGAAGTAAACGTGATAGCCCTTATTGGTGAACGAGGACGGGAAGTTCGTGAATTTATCGAGAAGGGTTTAAGTGAAGAGGGGTTAAGAAAGTCCGTGGTAGTTTCCGTTACCTCTGATAAACCAGCCATATTGAGACTAAAAGGAGCGTATATAGCTTCTGCCATTGCAGAGTATTTTAGAGATCAGGGAAAGCATGTAATGCTAATGATGGACTCTGTAACACGATTTGCCAATGCACAGAGAGAAATTGGATTGGCAATAGGGGAGCCTCCTACGTCTAAGGGGTACACACCTTCTGTATTTGCCTTATTGCCAAAACTTTTGGAAAGGTCTGGTACCAGTTCAAAAGGGAGTATTACTGGTCTCTATACAGTGTTGGTTGACGGTGACGATATGAACGAACCGATTGCAGATGCTGTTAGAGGCATTCTTGATGGTCATATTGTATTATCAAGGGCTTTAGCCAATCAAAACCATTATCCTGCAATTGATATTTTAGAAAGTATTAGCAGAAGTATGGATGATGTTGTTACGCCAGAACATAGAAAAGCAGCTCATAGGTTGAAAACGGTGTATGCGACTTACAAAGAATCTGAGGACATGATTAATATAGGGGCTTACACGAAGGGAAGTAACCAGAAAATTGATTTTGCTATATCTACGAATGAGCAGATAAAAGATTACCTGAAACAAGATATGACGGAAGATGGTGATTTCGATGACGCAGTTGGAAAACTTTTAAATATGTTTAAAAATAAATAACAGGTGATGAGATTCATGTTACCGCTAAATTCAAGGAGCGTATAACGATACTATCATGAGATTCCACTTCAAATTTCAGAAATTGTTAGAAATCGAAAAATGTAAAGAAGAAAAACTCATTAAGGACTTAAAACTCATACAAAAGCAACTACACGATGAGGAAAAAATGCTGGTATTCTTGAAATCTGTGTTAACGGTACAGCAGTCGGAAATGGGAAAAGAGTTGTGTAAACAGGCGGAGGCAAAGGTATTTGTTTTATTTGAGTCGTACTTTTCAAAACTGAATCGTGATATTGCCGTACAAATCTCTAAAGTGGAAGATACTTCTAAAAAGGTAGTGCATGCGCGGGAAAACCTATTACATGTCTTTAAAAAGAGAAAGGTGCTTGAAAAACTACGTGAGCGGTACGAAAAAGAGTATAAAGAGCACGTATTAAAGATGGAAAATAAACATTTCGATGAGATTGCAATATCAAAATTCTATTATAAATCTAAAAAATAACAAATTTATTCAGCATTGTCCGGTTAGGAATTTGCACGTACCGGCTTTTGTCATACCCGAATGCTTTTGTCGGGTATCCAGAGGCTCGTTCATCCTGGATTCCCGCTAAAAACATGCGGGAATGACAGCTTTAGAGCAACGGAAT
>JAUSDH010000083.1 GCA_030650655.1 Candidatus Brocadiaceae bacterium | reverse complement strand
ATTCCTATTTCGATTTCCGCCATATTCAACCAACTGGCGTGCTTGGGTGTGTCGTGGAATTCAACCCTTTCCAACATTTGTTCCGCACGTTTGACACCCAATACCTCCACAAAACTGCTGCGGAAATGAGTGTTCAGATTGTCCATCACGAGATGAATCTTCTGTGCTCCTGCATAGATCTTTTCTACCAGTCGTCTGATGAACTGCACAAAATCGGGCTTGGTGCGACGGGCTGTTACCTCCGCCTGGCGGCGTCCGTCCTTGGGATCAACCGTAAGAAAGATGTTGCGCGTGCCGGCGCGCCGATATTCGTAATCATCCTTGATAGGAGCACCTGGCCGGGCCGGAATCGGCGTCCGGCTCTGCTGTAAAAGCTGTTTGCTTTTTTCATCCACACAGATCACCGGCTCGTCCTCGCGATAGGGCCTTGCATAAAGCTCCAACAGATCATACATCCTTTGCCGATACTCCGAGGTGATTTTACCAATACACCACATCAGCTTGCGCCAGGGCTTGCAGTCGTTTTTTTTAGAAAAAGACGAATACTTTCACGGCTGATGTTTCTAAGCTTGGGACGCCGACGCACAGCCTTGGTCAGCAACTGGATCGTCCAGCGCTTAGCACCCCTCGGAGGCGCACTGCAAGCCAAGGCTACGAACTCGGCCTGCTGGCCGGTTCCGTACTTCTGCGGTTGCCCAGTCCGGGCAACATCGTGCAAGGCATAATCCAAACCTCTCTCTACATAAGCCGAACGCGTGCGCCAAATGGCGGTACGCCCCGCACCCAGCACCTGCATAATGAGCGCTTCAGGCACTTTCTCGTCTAATGCTCATAAAATGTGCGCCCGGTTTGACTTCTCTGGACAAGCGATGCCCTGTCGAACGAATGGACTTCAACGCGGCACTATCCTCTTCAGTAAGAGGTATCTTGGTTTGTCTCATACAGCAGAATATAATGCTTCGTTATTAGTTTGTCTATATACTAGGGGTACTTGCAGCATTGTTTGATAGTCTGCGTGAATTTGAAATAGGAATAGACGAGGTGTTTCAAATCCAGAGAGACGATAAAGATTTAGAGAAATGTAAGGAATTTTTAGGTATTCCCAGGGAAATTCAAGATTGGGAGAATATAGTCCATTTCGCCTTTACCACTATAGCAACGGACCTTTTTACATTAAGAAGTGCTCTTAAAAAAGTTTTCTCAGAGACTTTCAACAGTAAGAAAAATGAATGCTTTTTCCCGAAAACAAGGCATCTCTTTGCAATGTATCCCATCCTCATAAATGCTACAACAGAGGGAGAACCGAAAGGAAATGGTAAAAACATCGTTCAAGTGAATTCAATAATAGAAAAGAAACGGTTTTTTAATATGGAACCCAGGCCCGTTATTTCTTAAAAGGCCTTCATGAAGGCGGATCATGCTATCCGTTAAAGTTGATAGGAACTATGTTAATAAGGCCTCACAAAAACATTGTTATGTTATACAAATGAGGGGGTTTCAAATGGGAAAACCCTTCTTTGAGGCAAGTCTGGATACAGTCGATACAAGGCATCTTTATGAAAACGGAAATGGAGTGTTGCCTGCCCTTTCTACGATAGACAAAACCCATTCCCCGTTTTTACGAGGACAAGTCTTTGCGTGTGCCGCTCCCCGATTGGAATCGAGGACAGGCTTTTTCTGCTGGAACTGGACTGCCATGACGATTGAGTGAACCAAGGATAATCCATGCAATTGCATCGTAAACAATACATCAGAAAAGGTACACATGAAGGTTAATTATCTGTATACCATTTTTGTACTCTTCTGTCACTTTATTGTCTAATCAGTTTTTGGCAATGCTAGTTCCCTTTCCATATGGGATGTTGAGGGCATTTGTTCTCATGTATGTGGACGCTTAGATTACGTCCTGTATAAATTGGAATACGATTCGCTCGTAAAATTCAGTATACTTATTTTAGAAGGATTTCTAACCTCTTTAGCCTGCTTAAAGAATGAAGATTAAATTCGATTGAAGTTTGTGTTACGGTAATTTGTAATAGTTCGCCGCAAAGGGCGCGGAGAACGAAGAGTTACAACCCCCTTTGTCCCCCTTTATTAAGGGGGATTATGCGGGTGCCCCCCTTAGCAAACTAGGGGATTTAGGGGGTTGTTATGCTATATTAGCGTTCTCTGCGGTGAGATGAACTGTTACGGTAATCATAGATAATTCACAAATAGTGAACCATGCAACGTCCCATTGTTTTTATTACCCTCTTGTTTATATGCGGCATATACCTGGGTTCTCTTACAGAGATTCCTATTTATCTTACCTTAGGAATTTGTTTTTTACTGTGGGTGATTTGTTTTGTATGTTTATATTTTTTATACCAATACAAGCTGTACTTACTTCCATGCATATCTCTCTTCCTTATTGCTGTATCAATAGCATATTATGATTGTCGGACTGATTCCCTCCCTAGCAATCATATTGAACACATACTAACTACCCATAAATCCCTGCACCGCATTTCGGGAATAATCATAAATCCTCCTATTTTATTGGACGAGAATACATTGGATAGAAGATTACATCGATTGCAATCAGGACTTGGTTCAAGAAAATCCGATTATAAAATATCCTTTACAATTCGTGCAGAAGAGATAGAAACTGCTTCGGGATGGCGAAATATATCTGGCATGATAAAGGTAAATTTATATCCTTCAAACCAGGACATTAGTAACACAAATGATATTTTGGCTATTTTGCATAAATTATTTTATGGGCACAGGGTAGAACTTTTCGGGTATGCATTCCTTCCAAAATCCCCCACGAATCCATGCGAATTTGATTACAAAGGCTATTTGGAAAGACAGATGCCGTCAGTTCTTTGTTTGATGACAGTTGTAAATATTAATAATATAAAAAGCAGAGGGTCATACCATAACAACTGGATGTATCGTTTCATATATGCTTTAAGCAATATATTAAACAACACTATATACACGCATACGTTTAGTAACAGCGCCCCCTTAATCAGCAGCATGTTATTGGGAAACAGGGTTGATCTCTCGGATGAAACGATTGATAATTTTATGAAAACAGGAATTATCCATTTTATTGCTATTAGTGGTTTTAATGTAGGGATTGTAGTCTTTACTGTACTTTTACCACTGCGCTTATTCAGGATAAATCAAACATTATTAACATGCATCATCTTGCTTATCGTTGTCCTCTACGCCTTTTTAACTGGACTGAACCCACCAGTGCTTCGTGCAAGCATAATGGTCTTTATTTTCTTTTGCGGTTTCCTTGTGCGCAGACAATGGGATATTACCAGCGGTATTTTTGCGGCTATATTTTTTATCCTTGTCAGGAATCCAGCAGATATTTTCAATATCGGGTTTCAGCTATCGGTATTGGCAACAATGGGGATTGTTTATGGGGCATCAAAAATTGAAGGCGCTTTGTTCAAAACGGCCTTGTTTATAGAATCGTTACAAGTAAAGGCCGAACGGGGGCGACTCTTTTTCTTAAAAAAATATCTCCGCAAGTCCTTCTGTATTTCCCTTGCCGCATGGCTGGCCACATTTCCACTTACTGCCTATTATTTCCATCTTTTTACCCCCTTTATATTCATTACGAATATCATTGTATTTCCACTATTCTGGATCATTATTGTCAGCGGCATCGTGTTATTAACACTGGGAACGGTATGCCCACAGTTGGCTGTGGTTGCTGCGTGGTTAGCATCTAATACTGATATTGTACTGGAATTGCTTGTTTCAAGACTGGCTTCTATACCATATTCATATTTTTATGTCATTGGTCCCTCAGATACGGTGATCATTATTTATTACCTATTCATTCTGTTACTTTTGTATCGTAATTATCTGTCCTTAGATCTTAATCGCATTGCAATATGTAGTCTACTCAGCGCGAATATTTTGATTTTTTCAAATATATTTAAATTCCCAGATCGTTCTTTAATGATAACTTGTTTAGACGTGGGGCATGGTTGTGCTATATTTATTCAATGCCCAAATGGGAAAAATATTTTGTATGATGTGGGTTCATGGAAGAATTATGATGTAGGAAGATATATTGTTGCTCCATTTTTATGGGATCAGAAGATTAAAAAGATTGACCTGGTAATACTCTCCCATGAGCACGAAGATCACTGGAATGGTTTGGTGTCTCTTATTGAGCGATTTTCTATAAAATCTGTTTTTTCACAACATCACTTTTTTGTATCTAACACAGGCAAAAATATACTTTCAGTCCTTGATAATAAAGGCATCAGCACCGCTGCCCTTTCTTATGGTGAAATCTTAAAGGGGTTTGAACCAGCAGCGGTAAAGATATTGAATCCGCCTTCATTTACATCTGATATGACAGCAATAAATGATAATTCATGTGTTTTAAAGATTGATTACTGTGGGCATTCTTTACTTCTCTGTGCTGACATCGAGGAAAATGGGATAGAGTCTGTATTGTTAAAACATCCTGAAATCAGGTCAAATATAATTCAGATACCGCATCATGGCTCACTTATAAATAACCTGGAAGCATTTATTAATGCTGTGCAACCTACGTACGCCTTTATTAATTCAAGTGATAATATTGTATCCAATAAAACCATTGATATTTTGCAGAGCTATAATGTTATAACCGTACAGCCACATAAGGAAGGGGCTGTAACATTTACCATAGATAAAAACGGAATAACGTACACTACCTTTGTTAAATAAACCTTAAAATGGGGATTTTTACAAATACATTTACTTTGCTTATTTTCATTTATATTGTATAATTATTACCAATCTTCCATATATACATAGCAGATAAGTATTTACATTGCTTCTTATAAATAAACAAATCTTATGTCTCTTCCAATTTGGATACTCACAGGTCCAACGGCTTGCGGTAAAACGGATATAGCTATAAAAATTTCGGAAAGTATCGATGCAGAAATAGTCTCGGCTGATTCTATGCTGGTATATCGAGGTATGGACATCGGAACAGAGAAACCACCTCGTGAAATAAGAAATAAAATTCCACATCATTTGATAGATATTGTAGAACCCTGGGAGGAATATAATGTGGGACAGTATGTGAAAGATTTCGACATTGCTATTCATAACATTTATCAACGAGAGAAACCATTCATTGTCGTTGGTGGTACGGCTCTTTATTTAAAGGCAATTATGGATGGTTTATTTGAAGGTCCACCTGCGGATTGGGAATATCGCAACTATCTGAAGTCTATAGCTAGCGAACAAGGTTCGAACTGCTTACATAGAATGCTTGCCGAAGTTGACCCAGAAACAGCCGATAAATTACATTACAATGACCAAAGAAGGATTATTCGGGCGCTGGAAGTGTTTAAAAAAACAGGGGCGAGCATTTCCTCCTTTCAAACTCAATTTGGCCGCAAAAATCCTAAATATAATTGCGTAATCATTGCTATTGAATACGACCGTGATATTTTATATAAGCGGATAGAATCACGTATAGACCGAATGTTTCAGCGTGGGTTAATAGACGAAGTGCGCACTTTGTTAAATAATCCATTAGGATTAAGCAAGCAGGCTTCACAAGCGCTTGGATACAAAGAAATCATTGACTTTTTCAACGGAAAGTATACACTTTCAGAGGCTACTGGCGTAATTAAACTGAGAACACGCAGATTTGCAAAAAGGCAGATGACATGGTTTAGAAGTTTTTCGAATATGTATTGGATTCGTGCATATGCAGATGATGATACAACACGACTTTCAGAAATGGCCCTCGAAATATTTACACAAAATAAACCATTATTAAAAGAAACAGCATGATAAAACTTCGCCAATTGCGTTTTGCTCCTAAAATACGTGGTTTTGACACCCAAAAACTATCACAAGCATTAAAACACTACAGGGCAAAAACTGCTTGGGGTTTGGATATCGGGAGTCACGCTTTAAAGGCGGTGAAGATTACGCAGACATCAGGTGCATTATTGATTGAAGATGCGGATATCATCGAATATCCCGTCTTTAAACCTGATGTAAATTTCTTGCAATCGCAGCATATCAAAGAAGCTATTCAAATTTTTCTTGCAAAACATCATATTGCCAAGACTGACAATGTATTGGTATCCATTCCGGGTCAATTTGTACTTTCCAGGTTTACCACCGTTCCCCCTGTGGATAAGAAACAATTGAAAGATGTTGTCAGTTATGAAGCAAAACAGCAAATCCCCTTCGATCTCAAAGATATTGTATGGGATTACCAACAATTATCTGAACAAGTTCCAGCGACTGAGGGGATAGAGATTGGGCTTTTTGCCTCCAAAAGAACGACGCTTGACCAGATATTGACAAATATAGTATCCCTTATGCCCGGGTTGACTGCATTACAGGTTTCGCCTCTTGCTATTGCCAATCTTATATTTTTTGACCGGCAGGTTGATGGCCCATCTATTATTATAAATATAGAAACTGAAAATACTGATATAGTTGTTGTTGATAGTTTACATCTTTGGCTGAGAAGCATTACGCTTTCCACCGTGGACGCCGATCTTGTGAAAGAAATTCAAAGATCGATGGAATATTATAAGTCCTTAACTAAGGAAGAAGTTCATTTTAAAAGCATTTTGCTGATGGGTAACAGGTTTAAAGACGCAAATAACGTAAAATTTATCACTGACAATTTTACGTATGAAGTGAAAGTTCTTAAAACCTTAAATAATCTAAAATTATCCGATAAGATTAATCCTGATTTTTTAAACGAGAATCTTGTGAATATGGGTGTTGCTTTAGGACTTGCACTTCAGGGTCTGGGCGCAGGCAGGATAAATATAAATTTATTACCGCTGGAACAAATCAAAGCGGCAGAGATATCAAGGAAAAAACCCTATGCTATGGCTACGCTTTGTTGCTTAGCCCTGATTCTTGTCATTCAATACATTGGATTACATATTCGAATCAACCATCTTCGTGATTCCAATAATTACCATCAAAATGTATTACAAAACATAAAGGAATTGGAAAAGAAGTATAAAAGCGCTGAAACCCTTGCACAAACATACAAATCTGCGCTTGATCTCGTTTCCTCTATAGATGCTTCCAGATTTTTCTGGATGGAGGCGTTGGATAAATTGTTATCTTTGATACCCCAAAATGTGGCTATAACCAGTATCAACTCTTCGTGGCTAAGTGCAGATACCTTACAAACTAAAGATGCGGAGAAGCAAACAACCAAATCAAATTTTTTCCAGGCAAAAAAGGCAAGCGAACCAGCGAAACCAGGGAGTTCAAAAAAATTACTCCTTATGGGAATAAAGGGAGAAAGCAAAGAGCCACGTATGGGTTTTATAGAAGAAAACGTTTTAAAGCCGCTTCAAAAATTATCCCTATTTGACCAGAAAGTTCCTGCATTCAAAAACGTGGAAATTGCACCGGGTTCATGCCGCCAGATAGATCGCAAGAACGATCGGGAGGGATGTATTAGTTTTGAGATACGTTGGATTGTAAAGTCGCAGGATGAAATACAATCAGAAACCCAATCGTTAATACCTGGAACTGCAACTGCATCCGTAAAATCTTGAACAGGGGTATTGAAAGGTTAATGTATGGATATCGGTCAAGGAATGAATTTCTCAAAACTTAGGAATAAGTTAACAGGTTTCTTTACTGGAATACGGGGTTTTTGGATATCCATTGGCGCTATTTTTCTCATCCAGTTGACTCTCTTTTTTGTATTTATTTTTCCACTTTCAAACCAGTACGCCAAAACTTACAAAGACCTCGATGATTTAACAACCCCGCTTGAAAGTTATGCCTTAAAGGTAAAAAATATTTATAATGACAAATGGATTACGTCAAAAAAACTGGAAGCCGACCTGTATGAGCAAGAGCTTGAAAAGTGCAAGACCTTTCTGAAAGAAAAGGATAATCGTCTGGAAGCTGTTTTTTTCATAGAGGATTCCGAAAAAGGTTTGATTAAAATTAAGGATGAGGCGCTCTGGAAGAATGAATATGTAAAAAGGGTTTCCGGATTATTAACAAAATTGAAGGCAAATAATATCGCTCTCGGCGAAGGCACTTTGCCATTTCATGACTGGGGTTCTGGTATTCCGACCTGGGATACTATTCTGCCGGTACAAAAAAAGTTCTGGATATTAGAAGCGCTTGTTAACGTTGCCTTAAACAATGCCGGAATTACAAAACTTGAAAAGATTTTATTTCGGGAATCATCCTTTACCTATGATCCTTCCTTTGCACAACATTACACCGTTATACCTCTTACCATCCAGGTCGAATTACAGGCGGATCGCATCAAATTCCTATTACACGAGATTCTTAAATCGGATATTCCATTTGTTATTGAAGGTATCAATATTTTGAGTACTGATAAAACTTTTAATTCAAATTCATTAATGGAAAATGCGAATATTTTAGATAATGATACCGATAATCTCTTCCCGAATCCGATTATTGATGTTACCCTCGAAGTGCAGGTTATTGATTATAAGACATAAAGTATTACTATTTTATTTCAAAATTTAAATATGAACGTTAAAAATTTTGTATTCAAACACATTGAGAAAATTGTCATCGGCATTACGATTTGTTATCTCATGTATACAACGGTTCATACTTTTGTGATATTGAATTTGGCAGTACATAGGATGGATACAAAATTATTATCCTTATCAAGCGCAATTGAAAGAAAGCTGAAAATAAGCGCACCACCAGCAATAGATACGGAGCTGAAACACGCGGAACAATTGACGTCACGTCTGACATTGCCATCTCCGGCAAGTCCTTTACAGAGACCTCAAATCTTCAGCAAATTCACAAAAGAAAAAGCAGCCTCAGACATTACAACCAAAGATTTATTGAAAAAACCAGAGTCACAAACCGCCGCGCGTTCAGAAGACTTTATACCAGGTGAAATAGAATTTGTTTTTAAAGGGGGAACTGCTGATATGGCATTGGTTCAGGTCAGAAAATTATATAAAGACAAATGGTGGACAGAAAGCTTCACTATAGAAAAAGGGGAAACTATTGGTGAAAAGAAAATAATCGGTAAGGAAACTGTGGATTTTGACACACACTGCAGATTGATGGAAATTGTCCCTCTGGCACAAAAACCGCTTCTTATTAAGAAAACTACGGCTGTTTGGAACGGAAAAGGTGAATTTTCGGGGAGTTCTTTTACTGAAGAAACGCATATGATTTCGGTTTCAAAGATTATATTTGAGTACAAAATGGGTGAATCTTATAATTTGTGGATAGGAGAACTGGCAAAGGTGGGGACTGATACTGTTACTACTTGTCCATTAACGAATGCCTCATCAACTAACGAATAAACATCTTTTTAATTTCATGTCAGAAATTATATGTTATATGAAGTCTATTGATACTTAGTAATTTTACATTTTCTATGGCTAATGGGTGGCACTAATGACTATTGCTATTGCAAATTTGCAAAGTAATTTTTGCAATGCAAATGCAAGTCTTAACGGGTATTTTTCTATCATGCAATTATTAACGATAGTGTCTGTTCAACTCAGAAGCGTAGTGTGTGCCTATAGTTTCTGCATGCTGACTCAGCCAGTCACTTAGTCGCGTCTTTCCTGTTGGAGGATTTTCCGATACGAGCAGGTTCGCTATCAGCCCTTCGACTTCATCTCGAGTCAGTACCACATCCTTGACCATATACCCGATAAATTTTGAGAGAAAAAGCGCCATTCCCGGTCTCAGATGAATGATTTTTGCTTTACTCTGAACCCTATTGGCAATGAGCCGAATTAGTTCTTCATACTTGAAAATTTCAGGGCCAACGGCATCTACTATCATGTTCTCGTTGGACTGTCCGGCGTTTACTGCTATTCCGGCTACATCTTCCACAAATACAGGCTGCAGTCGATAGTCACCTTCTCCCGGAATGGCAAATACCGGAAGTTTTCGGAGAAACCAGGCGATATTGTTGATAAGGATGTCCTCGTGCCCAAAGATTACGGTCGGTCGAATGATGGCATAGGAAAGATCGGAATGGATGATAGCCTCCTCAAGAATTCCTTTCCCTTTGAAATAAGGAAAGGGGGATTCTTCTGATGCGTTTGTGATGCTGATGTGCACAATCCGGCGGATACCTGCCTCTTTTGCCGCATTGATGAGTGTCTTCGTCTGCGCAACAGCCTTATCATAAGTAACTTGACCATACGGGAAGCGTATCCAGTATGTGTTGTAAAGAGTAGTGGCTCCTTGCAAAGCCCTTGTCAATTCCGCTGGATTATCGAAATAAAATGGGGCAACAGCTACCTGATTACCGAACGGATTAGGACGGTTGGGGTGGCCGGTGAGCGTGCTGACTCTCTTCCCTATCGAAAGAAGTCTTTTGGTTATATACTTACCTGTATAACCAAACGCACCAGTAACAACATTCAATTCCTGAGTTTCTATGTCCATAGTCATAATCTGGACAAGCCAAAAATATAAATTAAGCCTTCGGTGCCTTTTTCAATGTAACGCGAACTTCAGTTCGCACTATAACTGCAACTTTGAAATTCCTGATAAACCTGGAAAAGCCCCCAAACGGCAAACCAGACGATTGCAAACCACGGCCTTTTCATTTTTCATTTCTGCTTTCAGCACTGACGTTACCTAAGGGAGTGTAATAGAATAACATTAACATCTTGCCTAGTATTTTCATTGATATAGCTGAACTTATAACCACCCCTCTTTCCCCTCCTTCGCAAGGAGAAGATGAAGGGGAGGTCTCCCGTGGGTTATTTGCCATACTGGTTATGGTCACAAAACCCGCATGAATAAAATGAAAATTCCTATATAATTGAATTATAGGTTAATTATGTAAAACTTATATCATTCCACCCCCTAAACGGCCTTTTCTCCCCTTTCCCCGGTACGGATGCGGACAACGTCAAGAATAGGATTGACAAATATCTTCCCATCCCCAATATTGCCTGTCTTTGCCTCCTTAACAATGCACTGGACGATTTTCTCGACATCCTTATCCGCAACCACCATTTCCATCTGCATTTTACTTAT
>JAUSDH010000081.1 GCA_030650655.1 Candidatus Brocadiaceae bacterium | reverse complement strand
ACTAAAGGCATTGCAGGTTGAGGTTTCTTCGTGCTGGTTCAGGGCTTGTAGCCTGAACCGAAACATTTTGGTTCAATCGAGAACGATTGAACCAGCAAAAAGATTTGAAAGGGGAGGAAAAGGTGAGTTTATTCAGTTTCTTGGAATATCTAAAGGTTCCTGTGGAGAAGTCCGCTCTCAGCTATATAGGGCACTAGACCAGGAATACCTTGATAAAGAAAAGTTCGATATGTTATATTACTCCTCTCATGAGATTAGTAAAATGATTAAAGGATTGATAACTTATCTTAACAATACATCAATCAAGGGGCAGAAATACAAAAAATAATTAACTCTAAACCAGAAACTCTAAACTCTAAACACGAAATAGGTGTTAATATGAAACAAAAACGAATTCTTTTTATACCGATGTTTCTTTTCGTTGTATTTCCTCTGGCGCAGACCTCCTTTGCCCAGTTTTCACTTACCCCGCCAAATATCAACTCGACCCCCCTTCCTGTAGGTTCCGGTGCAAGGGCAATAGGACAGGGAGGCGCCTTTATTGCGGTTGCAGATGACGCAACGGCAGCATCGTGGAATCCCGGAGCCTTGATGCAATTGGAAAGACCCGAACTCTCCGTAGTGGGTTCTTTCCTGTCGACACAGCAGGATTTCGATCCCGGCAGTACCGGGTGGTCGCTCGGTGACGAAGCGGTATCGCGTGGTGACCTGAATTATGCAAGCGTTGCCTATCCATTCAGGGTATTCAGGAAAAATTTTGTCGCCGCCTTGAATTACCAGCAGATATACGACTTTCATATGAATCTCGATTTCAACCAGACAATCGAAGACCGAACACCTCCCGCATTAAATTACAGGCAAAAGATAAACTTCGAATCACAAGGAGGAGTTGGGGCATTGACTCCCGCAATTTCCATGCTGGTCGTGCCGAAACTATCTGTAGGCGTGGCTATTAATTTTTATACGGACGAATTTTTCGGGAACTATGCATGGAAACAGTCAACCAGGTCAGTCGGAAGCGGTAACCTTGCCGGCACAAACATTACTACCGCATACAATTCAGATACAACGTTCAAGAATTTTCAGGCAATTAACCTAACAACCGGCATACTGTGGGACATTTGGGAGAAAGAAGACAAACTCCTTACCTTTGGGGCTGTTTATGATACCCCATATACGGCAGACGTAGACCGCATTACCAATTTTAAATCGATATCTACCTTTGGTCAATTGACAGGCCACGAAAGAAAAAATTTTGAGGTAGATTATCCTATGTCACTCGGTTTGGGGCTGGGTTTCCGTTATAACGATGCGTTATCCTTCTCGATGGATGCGACGTGGACTGACTGGTCTGCGTTTAAGCAAGAAGATGAAGACGGGGTCAAGTCGCGCCCTCTCGGAGGCGCATCTGCAGACAGGAAGATCGACGACACCTATGCTTTGCGGTGTGGTACGGAATATTTGATATTTGGGAAAAAGGTAATAATCCCCGTACGCGGCGGGCTTTTCTACGACCCTCGCCCATCACTGGATGATCCCACAGATGTATACGGCTTTAGCGTAGGGAGCGGCATTACTTTCAAAAGGTTCAGCCTCGATGGCGCTTATCAATTCCGATGGGCAAACGACGTCGACGGGGAAGACTTTGGTCTCTCAGGAACCAAGTTCGATCTTAACGATCACATGTTCCTGGCATCTGTCATTGTTTATTTTTAATTCTTTGGAAAATTAACAGGTTGCCAATAGCCTTTTGCAGTCGCGTAGCACTATGGCCTTGTTGGGTGCGCTTTGCCACACCCAACCTACAAAACTTTTGCAGCAAACATGCGTATCGACCCCAAGCAAATCCTACCAAAGGTGACATTATTGTATGATAATCTGGAATTACCATGTATATTTATCAATTTTAATTTGATTGGGTATAACGCGACGCATCACCAGTGGCACCAATGAATTTGCCGCGTCAGCGCCGACACGCTTCTCGCCATCTGGTGAATGCAATTGTTATGCATATACTCATTTATTTTTTTGTTGAAACTTTTTCTCTGGCCATCCATTTTCAGAATAATCGATATAATTTCCATCATATTTGATGATAATAAATAAAAGACGGTAGAACAAAGCGATACACGTATAAATCTGGTCTATATATTTTTGAAATGCGCGAGGGTCTTCGTTCAATTTGTCCGGGTGGACTGATTTATTCCTGAGTTTTAGCCATTCATCAGCCACTTCCTTACTCAATAAACCATCTTGGACCATTTGGTATAATGCGCCTTTTGGGGATGTATTTTTTAATAAGTCACCAATGCTACTTAATAACCTTTCTTTTATTCTTTCCCCTATGTCTAAATTATTTATTTTCAGTTTCGCTTTATCTGCTTGTTGAGTAATCTCCTTATCAGGCAACCCGAGTTTCTCAAAATATGTTCTTATTATTCCTTCGATAGCAACGCCCATCGAGAGAGAAGAATTCACAATGCTTACCTGCCATGCACGGTTAACTTTGTGCCAAAAACCAAATAAATCAGAAAATGGAGAATCAATAGCTGCCATATATTTTTCAAAAAAACAGGAAAATGATTGAAGGTCACCTGGTGTTGAATGCTTAAAAGGTATAGGAAACTTTTTGTTAGAGTAAGAATTGGTTACAGATTTTATCTTTAATATAGCATGGTCTTGCTGGGTGTTTTTAACAACTACTGGGTGAATAATAAGCCCCGTAATTATACTTAGAGCTTCGAGAATTTTAATATAAGTGTCTTCTTTCAGACAGTCCAGTGCTGAATTTGCATCTATTATTAAACAGTTATCAAGTTTTCTAAATTCAAATTCAATGTTGTTGGTTGAAAAAACAGATCTATTGAGACGACAACCACCATTTGGCAAATCTTCTTTTTCATTACAAGGAATTTCGTGTTTCCCTGGCACTATAATGAGTAGATAGTTTTTTTCAGTAGTTGCCCCACCCTCTTTTGTTTCAATTTCTCTTAACCTCGATTTAATAACTTGGCCACTGGCAGGAAACGATACATTAGCAGATACCCAAATATTATCCGCAACCCACTCTTTGCCTGACATGTCAATGGCCTTAAGGGTGAAATAATTATCGTCCGCAATAATTTTACCCGGTGCGTGATGTTTGAATTGATGCGAAAGTTCTTTCTTTATATCGTTTATTTTCGAGTATAATTTTAGCTGCAATACTCCGTGTTCATCTTGATAAATCGTTCCAGGACCAGTATATACTATAGGTTCTTTTTCTATTTTTTGAGTCAAACAAATATCAATACAATCAATTTCGAATGTATTGGAAATAAACTTTTCGATTGTTTCTAAATTAAAGTTCAAAGCATTAAGCCTCTATTCTTCCTGCATAACTTTTATTTTTATCTTTATTCTATAATTAACGGCATATTATCGTATGACACGGTGGACGTCAAGCAAATCATAACAGAATTAGGCTTATACACGAAGATAGTATCGGCATAATATTACACCTTAAAATTGCAGTTGGACACGGATGAACACTGATTTTTAAAAAGAAAAAGCCACTCGTTTGTGAGTGGCTTTATGTTTCTTGGCTTTGTCTAATGTAGGTCGTTGTTTCCACTTCCATAAGCTGCATGCTGGCAGCCTATGGCTGTGTGTTTAAGATTTATTTATACCTTCCAACCCTTCTGCCTTTACACCCCATTTTCCCATGATTTGCCCGTTTACTGCGCCACGATAGTCTTTGTCTTCTCTTGTCTCTCATAATAATTACTCCTGTTTAAATCTTAGTTAAAAATGAAACATCTGGTAGAATCTGACAAAATTTACGATTTACAAATTACGATTTTAATAAATCCCAAATCATAAATCTAAAATCGTAAATCACGAAATTCCCAAATTACTTATTTTCCTGTTTTGTGATGTCTTTTTCAGTTTCTATCTTCTTCGTACTTTTACTGCTCGACTCTTCTACTTCATCATCGACACCCTTGACACCCTTCTTAAATTCTACTATACCCCGACCCAAGGACTTCATTACTTCCGGGAGTCTTTTACCGAAAATCAGAAGCGCCACAATCAGGATGATGAGCCATTCCCAACCACCTGGCATACTAAACATATTTATGCCTCCTTATGTAAAATTATGAAACAACTCAAATTATAGCGTCAAACCAACAAAAATCAATGAATTAATTTCTGTAAGGTCTCACATCCCTTAATGTTTTTACAAGGGCGGAAATATCCTCAGGCAGGGCCACTTCAAATTCCATTTTCTTGTTATGTATGGGATGGAAAAATTCGATCCTGTGGGCATGAAGCGCCTGTCTATCTATGATGGGCAGTTCCCCCTCTTCCCTTTCCTTCTGCAATAAATCTGAAAGATAGCATGATTCCCGGCTGCTATACATAAAATCAGCAACGACAGGATGCCCTATCGCCCGCATATGTACTCGAATTTGATGTGTTCTTCCCGTTTTAGGCATTACTTTTACAAGGGTATATCCACGGAAACGTTCTATCACTTCATAAATGGACACGGCTTCTTTCCCAATATCGTGCCTTACTGCCATTTTTTGGGAATCAATTATATGCCTTGCAATGGGCAAACTAATTTCGTCGGAATCAAACATCAACTCACCCTCAACCACAGCAAGATATTCCTTCTTGACGGATCTTTTTTCAAATTGCATGGCAATGTGTGAATGGACGGCGTCGCTCTTGATCGTCAACATAATCCCGCTCGTATACCTGTCCAATCTATGGACAATCCCTGCTTTTAACGGTCCGTTGACCTGGGAAAGGTTTTGGCAGTGGAAAGCTAAGGCATTAACAACCGTCCCGCAATGATGCCTGCCTGCCGGATGTACAACCATATCATACGGCTTGTTAATGAGCATCAAATAATCGTCTTCGTAAACAATGTCTATGGGAATATCTTCAGGAACGATCTTGCTTTCCACAAGCACAGGCACACGGACGGAAATAACGTCTCCCTTTTGGATATCATAACTACTTTTGACCGTACGTCCGCTAACCAGGACTGCCCCCTCTTTTACCAATTTCTGGAGAAATGTCCTTGAGTAGTCGGGGAGACGGGAGGCAAGGTATCTGTCAATCCTTCTATCTTCAAATGCCTTCTTTATATCAAAGGTTACTTCCTTTATTTGTGGGGCTTCCTGTTGCATGTTATTTAATCGCAGACAAACGATATTGTGCCATGGTGGCCCAGTTGCTATTTGGGGAGAGTTCTACCACTTTTGCATATAAACGAACTGCGTCGCTTGTTTGGCCTAATTTCTCATAACAACGACCTGCATCCCATCCTTCTTGTGCGGCAAAAAGATTGTTGTTAACAGCCAAAACATCTTCAAATTGTTTTATTGCTTCTTTTAAAAGCCCTTTCTCCTCATAGGCGTATCCCAAAGACTGTTTCGCAATAGGTGCAAGCGGATGGCTGCTATATTTATTCAGGAAATCATTATACGCGCGGACCGCCTCATCGTAATTCTTCAGGCTATAATAAATATTCCCCAACTGGAACAACACCCACGGCGTGGCGCTGGAAGAAGACATATTATCACGAATATATTTATAAGCATCAGCCGCCGTATTTAACGACGCAATCCTCTCTTTCCCTTCTTTATCCTGTCTTTGAGCCGATGCCGCCAGATCATTGTTTATTTTCCACAAGCTTTGCCAAACGACCTCAGTCTTTCGGGCATTTGCTGTAACAAAATAAACAGCCCCTACGCTAAGAGCAATAGCAACACCAATACCTATGACGATAATTACCTTATATTTATTCAACGTTCTCAATACTTTTAAAGTAGTTTCTTTCATTTTTCTCTTTCTCTTATTTATAAACCAATTAAAGATTCTGCCTCTTTAAACATTTCCTGAATATCTTTCTCTTCCAAACCTGCTCCACGAGCAATACATTCGGCATGATTACGGTCTAACAAGTCATCGGGTGTATGAGAATCAGAACCAAAGACAAGTTTTGCACCAACCTTTTTTGCCATCTTAACGACGTGCCCATTCGCATAGGCGTGCCCTTTCCTGCCGGAAACCTCAAGCCTGACACCATGAGCTTTGGCTAATTTTGCGTCGGATTCTGTTATAAGACCCGGATGCACCAGAATATCAGCGCCAGCCTCTATGGCTGCCCGATTTGTACCAGGCAACACGGGCTCTGTAATCGTTTCACCGTGCACCAGCACAATAAATGCCCCTAACGCCCTTGCCCGTTTTACCATAGATTTTATATGTTCGGTGCGAAGATGGGTTAACTCAACTCCCCCATGTACCTTGATTTTTGCAACGGACGCTATCTCTTTGCAGGCATTTAAAATATTAGGTATTACAAAATCGATATTTGAATAATCGACATGATCGGTTATTACCAGTCCACGAAATCCCTTTGCCTCACAGCGTCGAATCAATTCGGCTGGCAAAAGAACGCCATCAGAAAACAATGTATGCGTATGCAAGTCAATCACATTAATCACCAAATTTTAATGCGCCCGAGACGACTTGAACGTCTGACCTACGGTTTAGGAAACCGTCGCTCTATCCAGCTGAGCTACGGGCGCATTGAATATTTCAAAAATTTCACACATACAGAAAATGCTTCTGCAAACATCACAGGGTATGAATATTAACAGACGTCTTTTTCCCCGTGGAAGGTATCAAATAGGATTAAATTATAGCCTTAATATGAAAAAAATCAACATCATTCCACATGTCGCATGAGCAAAAGCTCTCAGTTAAAAGTAAATTAGGCTGCCTGCGGCAGTGACTTTTAAGCTCCCATCTAGAAAGAGGGGCTGGGGGTGTGTTGCGGCAAACTTACACACCCCTTTATCCCCTCTTTTTAGAGGGGAATCACACTTGTCCTCGACTTCGATCGGGGAAAAGATTGAAATTCCTGAA
>JAUSDH010000062.1 GCA_030650655.1 Candidatus Brocadiaceae bacterium | reverse complement strand
TTTCCTTCGAAATTCAATATTCCTTGTTCTACATTCGATATTTCACGACCAAGGGACCCACCCCTAACCCCTCCCAAGAGGGGAATCGTGTCGCCTCCTCCCAAGACCTGTCCTCGATTCCAGTCGGGGAGGGGAATAATTTGTGCCATTATAAAATATGTGGATTTGCGAATTATACCAATAGCTGTAGAACACTTCAAATTTTATTTATTGACAGAAACAGGGCATTTTTCGCATAATTAAACGCCTGATTATAAACTGTGAAATTTTATGATAAGCAAAAAAGGAGAGATTTACCTATGGCTGAGCAGATGATTGGCATCATTGGAGGCAGTGGTCTTTATAACATAGAAGGAATCAAAGACATAAAAACAGTATCAATCGATACACCTTTTGGCAAACCCTCCGACAGTTATACGGTAGGTACTCTTGAAGGCCGCAAGGTTGCATTCTTGCCCCGGCACGGCAAAGGACATACGATCTTACCCTCGGAACTCAATTTTAGAGCCAATATTTACGGAATGAAAAATCTCGGTGTTGAGCATATCATTGCCGTCAGCGCTGTTGGCAGTATGAAGGAGGAAATCAAGCCCTTAGATATTGTTATTCCAGACCAGTTTTTCGACAGGACAAGGGGTAGAATCAGCACATTCTTCGGAGAGGGGATTGTTGGACATGTAAGTTTTGCCGATCCGGTATGTGAAACACTTGCCACTACATTGTTTAATGCAGCAAAATCGGCAGGTGTGCGGGTACACAAAGGCGGTACTTATTTATGTATGGAAGGACCACTATTCTCAACCCGTGCCGAATCAAATGCGTACCGGCAATGGGGTGTCAGCGTAATTGGCATGACCAACCTCCAGGAAGCCAAGCTGGCACGGGAGGCGGAGATATGTTACAGCACATTGGCAATGGCTACGGATTATGATTGCTGGCACGTAGGTGAGGAAGCGGTGACATTAGAAATGATTATCGGGAATTTGAATAAAAACGCTGAAACTGCAAAACGCATCCTTAAGACAGCTATTCCGAAAATTGAGCAGAAGAGAAGCTGCGCATGTGCAACGGCAGTACAAAATGCCATTGTGACGCAGAAAGACCTGATTCCAGAGAACACCAAAAAAAAGCTCGATATTCTCTTTGGCAAATATCTGAGATAGCTCTGGAAACTACTTAAGCATAATTCCTGCTCCAAATCTCCCGGTTTCTCTTTGCTGATGACGGTATGAGAAGAAAACGGGATGATTGCAATACGTACATATTTTAGCAATTTCTATATTTTTCTCTGGAATGCCTGACTGAACAAGCTGCATTTTGTTTGCTTCCCACAAATTAAAATAGTGCTTACCATCAGATGTCTCATTGATATATTCCCTTTTGTTATGGAAAGCCTTATCAATTTGAATAACAACTTCCGGACCTATTTCGTAGCAACACGGCCCAATAGCAGGCCCAATTCCTACAAGAATATCATCAGGTGAACAATTGAATTTTTCCTTTAGTACTTTTACCGTGTTCTGAGCTACCACTCGAACCGTACCCTTCCAACCTGCATGGGCAACTCCGATTACCTTCTTCTTCAAATCAAAGAATAAAAGAGGAACACAATCGGCCTGAAGAACCATAAGACAAATATTGGGAGTATCCGTTACCATGGCATCTGTTGCACTTATTGCCGTGTCAAAATTAAAAGCGCCTCTGCCTTTTAACTCTTCTGTTATCACTGCAACATTACTGTTATGAACCTGCCTGGCTGTAATAAAATTATCCAATGGAATCTTCATTGCTGTGGCAAGTCGCTCACGGTTTTTGAGCACTAATTCTGGATTGTCTCCGACATGAAATCCCAAGTTAAGAGAATCATACGGAGGATTACTAAAACCACCAACCCTCGTGGATATGAAATGATAAATTTCTCTATGGTTTAAAAGATTCTCAAGAAACCACAGTGGTAACGAGTTCAAGTGCCTTTCAATCATAAGAAAACTTCACAGTTACAAAGAAAAAAAGAAGGGCGTTGAGCCATAAAAAACTCAACGCCCTTTACTTCACCTATTAAAAATTACCGATCGTTAAACCACTAAACGGCCTTTTCACCTCTCTCGCCCGTACGGATGCGGAGCACATCTTCAATGTTCGAGATAAAAATCTTCCCGTCACCGATACTCCCCGTCTGCGATTCCTTTGTGATGCATTGAACAATTTTTTCCACCTCGCTATCAGCGACAACGAGCTCGATCTTCACTTTTGATAATAAATCTACTCTGAAGGTTCTTCCACGCCATTGTTCTGTTATCCCTCGCTGGGCGCCATGCCCTTTTACATCTGTCACAGTCATACCGGGATAACCCAATTCTTCCAATGCATCCTTCACGATGGTCAACCGCTCGGGTCTTAAGATTGCCTCAATTTTTTTCATTTACAAACCTCCTTCATAATTTAAAATGCCCAGTCCTTCTAATCAAAGCCAATGAGCCGGGTCATTTTATATTTCTTGGGTATCTTACAATGGGTAATTAAGCCTGTTCTGCCTCGTAATAATGATAAGCAATTTCCTTGTGCTGGGAAATATCCATACCGCTGATTTCCTCGCTTTCGCTTGGCCTCAATCTCAAACCAACAACTGCATTTACAAACCAGGCTAAGAGCGATGTAACACCGAAGCAATAAAACCATGTCGCAAGGATGCCTATCCACTGTTTTCCCATCTGGGCAACATTCCCATAGATAGCGCCATCAAAACCGGCTGGGTTTACCGCAGTTGTACAAAAGATACCAGTTGCCCATGCACCCCAGGTTCCGCCTACTCCATGAATTCCGATGACGTCCAGCGCATCGTCGTAGCCACAAGCCTTTTTCATCTTTGTTGTACCATAGAAGCAAGCCAGACCAGCTCCCACACCTATTGCAATCGAAGCCATAGGTCCTACAAAACCAGATGCCGGCGTGATGGCAACCAGACCCGCTACGGCGCCTGAACAAGCACCGAGAATGGTCGGTTTCTTATGGTGTATCCATTCAAGAACTGTCCATGTAAATCCAGCGGCTGCTGTGGCGGTATTTGTAACCACAAAGGCGCTTGCAGCAAGTCCGTTTGCGGCTACTGCGCTACCTGCATTGAAACCGAACCAGCCAAACCACAATAAAGCGGTACCTAACATCATGAAAGGTAAATTATGAGGAGGCTTTACTTCTGCCGGGTATCCTTTCCGTTTTCCTACAAACAAAATCAAAGCAAGGGCTGAAGCTGCAGAACAGATGTGAACAACTGTTCCACCTGCGAAATCCAATGCACCCAATTTAAATAACCATCCATCAGTAGCCCATACCCAGTGTGCCAGCGGCGCATAAACAGCGGTAGCCCACAAAGGGATAAGGAGTAACCATGCGCTGAATTTAAACCGTTCCGCAATGGCACCCGTCATCAGTGCAGGGGTAATAACGGCAAACATGCATTGGAATATCATAAAAGATAAATGGGGTACCGTTGTTGCGTAAAGGTCACTCGGCGCCTGCCCAACAACACCCGCTCCTAACCCACACCATTGAAGACCGCCAATAAACCAGCCACCTGGCGCAAATGATAAACTATAACCCCAGAGCACCCATTGCACACTTATAATACAAATAACAATAAAACTCATCCACATTGTGTTCACCATGTTCTTCGCCCTTACCATACCGCCATAAAACAGGGCAAGACCAGGCGTCATGATTAAAACCAGGGCTGATGATGCAAGCAGCCATGCATTATCTCCCGTATCAATCTTTGGTGCATCAGCCGCCATAGCATTTGAAGCAAATAGCGCTATCATCGATAATGCAAAAATCGATGACATGCCTATATAGGCTCCTTTTCTCATTTCCCTCTCCTTTTTAAAATTATAAATTAACTACCTTTCACCACAAAATTGCACACATAATACCACTAAACAGACTGCCCTTCACCAATCGGTACAACAAAATCATAAGCTATGCTATATCATTCGACCACCACCTTTCTTAAAATTATTTAATGAGGTAAATTCTGAATTATCTCAAAAGTCTTTTAAGATGTTGAGCTGATAGATACAATCAATTCTCACATGGTTTGAGCTTTATCTCCCACAAATAACTAGCCAGGCTATCCATGTCTTTTTGTAGAAAAAGGGATGGTTCCTTTTCCTTCATCCGGTCAACAATACTCTTACACCTCCGTTTTGAGTACAGAAAAGAAACATCTGTTATCTTTGACGGATTATGACAGGGTACACAATTGTTCATATAAACGTTTTCTGTGATGTTGGCTACGTCTTTTTCTCCAATCTGTTTTAATGACTTGAACTCAGCAAGCTTCCCTTTATCTATTTCGCCTTTCTGGTATTTTTTAAATAAATCAATTATCTTTTGTTCATCCTCTGTAAATCTTTCTTCTTCTTCCATCTGCATCCTGTTAAATGCATGCAGGATATCTTCTTCAACCCATTTTTTATGGGAAAAGATGTATTCCAAAATATGGCACTGACCACACTTCTTGCTCAAGGTGATTTCCATACCTTCTTCTGAGTGTATCACCGATTTTGGAATCCCTTGATTATCTCTGTTTAACGAGATAATCAACTTTGCATCAGTGGGTGAACTCGCTATGGTTATACCATCGGCCAATGCAATATAGGGCATAAAGCCAAAAAAACTTTTTACCCTTCCCACTTCAATCTCGGTGTTATCCTTGTAATAATAAATACATTTACTAACTTCATCATAAGTTACCTCCTTAGGTAGTAAATACGCTATTTCCTTGTATCGCTTATGATTTGTAATGTTCCTTGCACCTTCGTCAAGGATTAATTGGACGTAAACTTGCTTATCTTTAATGATTAAAGACTCCCTGCGCACAATACTGTCTTTAATATCTATCTCTTGACCCTTTTTTTCCAGTATTCCATTGATGACGTAGTTTTGAGGAAAAACAGGAAAGGATAAAAGCACATTTGTGAAAACTATCATCAAAGCGCTAAATTGAAACCTGAAGTTAAACATATAAGCTTTCTTCGTGCACGAGCGGAATGCTATTAAAAATATACCCTTTTTAAGGTGACGTAACATATACGAACGTTTTAGCCAGAATTAATTGGAGAGTAAAACGCTACAACGGTTATTTAAAAATTTAATATATATCAATTATTAAATTTATTTAAACTCATTAAATAGTCGCACATAATGTGCCCTTAAAACCTGTAAACAATAATTATTATTCTAACATATTTATTTTAAGAATATTGTGATTTTTTTTATATTTATACACACTGTTTTGCACTGTATTTGCTAATTGCCTAGACGGTTGATTTGAACCAAGAATACCATATCTAAATTATAAATCAATACTAAATTTAGTAACTTTATAATTCAGCAAAAAGAATTAAAATAGCAAATAAATGACAGGAAAACAGGAAGAAAAAGGAAAAGCTTATTTATTGAACCTACCAAAGACTCAACCATATGGTTAACTATAACCTATTTAGTATAGAGACGCACAGCAGTGCGTCTGTACTTAAACTTACAAAACGGTTAATCTTTGTCGTATTTTAGAAAGGATTATTTTATGAAGATATCTATACTCAAACGGATTGAAAATTCAATGTTGATATCTCCTTTATTATTGTAAACTATAGACCCATGAAAATTACCCTAACCAAAGGCCAGAAACAAAAGCTAGAAGAACAGCACAAAACCGAAAGAGACAGTAGAATATGCGATCGGATAAAGGCTGTATTATTGGCTAGCGAAGGCTGGACTCAAAAGCAAATAGCTCAGGCATTACGCATACATGAAACCACGGTATGGGGTCACTTAAATGATTACTTCCTTCAGGAAAAATTAAAACCAAGCAGCGGCGGCTCTTCAAGTAAGTTGAATGAGCAGCAAACTATAGAGATAATATCTCATTTAGAACAAAACACCTATCCATCAACCAAGGAAATCATTCAATACGTCCAAGACACTTATGGTGTAAGTTATACGCAACAAGGCATGCATGATTGGCTGATTAAGCACAAGTTTTCGTATAAAAAGCCTAAAGGGGTTCCCGCCAAGTTCAATAAATTACGGCAAGAAGCATTTATTCGGGAATATGAAGAATTAAAAGCCAACCTCGAGCCTGGCGAGGTAGTGCTGTTTATTGACAGTGTCCACCCTACTCAAGCGACAAAAATTACCAGCGGTTGGATTAGAAAAGGCGTAGAAAAGATGATAGCTACCGTTGCAAGCCGGAGTAGAATAAACGTAACTGGGGCAATTGATTTAAACACGATGTCGATTATTACTCGTGAGTATGAGACCATAAATGGTAGTGCTACCGTTGACTTTTTAAAGGCAATCGAAGCAGCACACCCTGCATCCACTAAAATTCATATAATTGCTGATGGTGGCGGTGCCCATACGTCAAATGAAGTAGGATTATTTTTATCAGAAGCAAATGCAGTAAATCGATTATTTTTAGATGAAACGTACGGGATCAAATTACCTGGCAATAGCGTAAAATTACCGAAGAAAATGAAAGTACAGCTAAAATCAATTGTAGAAAAAGAGGCACAATTGTTTAAGGATCATTCAATTTTAGATGTTGACAAATTAACTGCGCGTGAATTATTAAATACGCTAAAAGCACCACCCCAGCATCCTAAATTAGTGATGCATATCTTGCCACCATATAGTCCCAATCTGAACCCAATTGAAAGGGCGTGGAAGGTAATGAATGAGCATGTCAGAAACAATAAGGTATTCGATTCATTTATCGAATTCAAAGCTAAAATCCGTACGTTTTTTAGTTCAACTTGGAATACCATTTTACCTGATTTGACAGACAGAATTAATGATAATTTCCAGAAGCTGAAACCAGTGGTTCCAGTCTGATTGAGTATATATGTTATTTTTCAATTACGAAGAATATAGAATTATAGTTTATGCCATTTCTGGTCTAATCTTTCTCTTGTATGTATTTCTTTACCGGAGAAAAGCGGCGTGGTTAAAGACCTTTGGACAAAGGTCTTTCATAAACAGGTTTAGTAAAATCCCCAAAATCTACCAAAATATTTTAAAAGGTATGAGCATCAGCGCTGCCTGTTGTGTTTTAGGTTTGGTAGTCTTGCAACCCAAATGGCAAACGACACACGACCATTACGAAAAAGAAGGATTGGAAATAGTATTTGTACTCGATGTTTCGATTAGTATGCTTGCAGAGGATGTGAAACCCAATCGACTGCAACGCGCAAAAATGGAGATAGCCAATCTTGTCCACGGTCTGGATGGGGATCGTGTTGGTCTTGTGGTATTTGCAGCCAGGGCGTTTTCACTTTTACCGTATCCTACCAATGACTACGAGCGGGTCTTCCTGCGCATCTTGAATATGATCAACGAAAACTATGTGCGTTTTGTACCTTACGGGACGAATATAGGCAATGCGTTTATCCTGGCAATGAATACGTTCAGCAAGGATAATACAAAGAAGGTAATGATACTTCTTACAGACGGTGAAGAGCAGATCATCACACGAAGCCAGGTCGCAGAGGCTGTAAAATTGCTGTTGGAAAGGAGGGACATTGCTATCTATGTTGTTGGTATTGGAGATCCCAAAAAGGCTTCGCCAATCCCCAGAAGAGATAAAGAGGGAAATGTTACCGGCTACGAAATCACGGAAGACGAAGAAACCATTTATACCAAACCCAATCCGGCATTTTTACGAGAGATTACCGAAATGGTAGGTGGAACCTATCAGCATGATGCCACAGGTGACGAACTTAAACACATCTTCGAGCAGGTTATTGAAAAGCACAAAAATATCATAGGGGTCAGAAAGAAAACTATTATTCGGGATGTTTCCCAATATTTTTTGGGGGGTGCGCTGGGATTACTTGCTTTGTATTTTATTCTCTAACGCACTCTGGGAATCTATAGTAAACGTTAAAAGAAAGTTGTCATTGCGAGGAGGAACGACGAAGCAATCTCAAAACAGGGATTGCTTCGCTGTCGCTCGCAATGACGTTTAATG
>JAUSDH010000059.1 GCA_030650655.1 Candidatus Brocadiaceae bacterium | reverse complement strand
AACAAAGCCAAAGATGGATGCAATACATGCACCGATAACAAGACCGATCCATGGAGAAATTCCATAATTCAAGGCGAGCAGGCTTGAAGTATAAGCCCCAACACAGGCAAAGGCAATGTGCCCTAACGACGGAAGCCCTGTAAAGCCCACAATAAGGTTGAGGCTAAGCGTAAGGATTATGTAAATGCCTGAGATAACTAATATGTGAAGGAAATATTCCATGCTAGTTGTTAGTTTTTAGTTTTTGGAAAATTTTTACTTTTCTTATAAACAAGCCCGCAAAAATTCATGTAAATATTTGGTAAACACGTCTTACACATGTCATTCCCGCAAGTTTTTAGCGGGAATCCAGGCGTGTGCTGATGGGCAGTGGATTCCCGATAAAAGCATTCGGGAATGACACTTGTCCTCACGGAAGTGGGGAATGAGCAGCGCATAACGTCTTTACCGAATGTTTACAAATCCATTGCCTTCTTCCAAACCTCAAGCCTTTCAAACCTATACATAACCCCCCCCTTTTTTAATGATTCTAATAACCAACCCACAACAACTAAAAACTAACAACCAATAACTAACAACTTATTCTCACATTCTTCCTTTACCACTCCTTTTCCCCAATATCCCTTCTGGTCTGAAAAGAAGGAAGACGATGAGAACGGCAAAGGAAATGGTATCTTTCCATCCTGCCTGAATCTTCCAGATACCAAGGTTTTCAACAATTCCCAGGAAAAAACCGCCGAGCATAGCCCCTGGTACATTTCCCACACCTCCGATAAGAGAAGCGATAATTCCTTTAAGGATTGCATTCATCCCCATAGTCGGTTCTATGTTTGTTTCATAAGAGATTAAAATACCCGCTGCCCCCGCAAGCGCAGACCCAATACCAAAGGCATAGAGAATGACCCTTTCAGAATAAATCCCAGCTACACTTGCGCCAACAGGATCATCCGCCACCGCCCGTATAGCCTTTCCCATCTTTGTCCTCTCAACAACAAACCAAAGCACCACCAACAACCAACAACTAACAACCAATATCAATATTTGAATATCCGTTATAACAGCCCCAAGGAATTGATGCCCTTCTTTTATTACACCCGTTCTCAAGGTAAGAATCTGTGCCCCATAAATAAGCTGAAGGAGGTTTTGGATAAAGATAAATACACCAAACGATGCGATGAGAAATACTAGTGGAGGCGCATTGTTTTTTCTTAAAGGAAGATATATGCACCTGTCAATAGCTATACCAAGAATAGCGGAAAATGCAGCTGCAAGGAAAAAGGAGAGAATTACGTTTATGCCAAGAGAAATGGAAAGGCTGTAGGCAAAATAAGCGCCCGCCGTATAGACAATGCCGTGCGCGAAATGAAAGAATCGGACAGTTTTATAAATAACGGCAAAGCCAAGCGCTATAAGTGCATAAATACTGCCAGAGATAATGCCATTTAAAAGAAGTTGATTGAGCACAGGTTTTTGTTTTTTCCTTGTTCAAAGGTTCATCCTTATTCTAATAAAATCTTCTACTGTTAATCCTGCACCTTCAAGAATCCCATTAAACTGCAATCTCAAAAACTTTTGCATCCTTTGGTACTTTTTCTTCCGATGGCCTCAAATATAATTCAATTGCCTCTCTAATATTCCTTCGTGCGTCTTCTTCTGTTTTGCCATATGTTACACATCCAGGTAATTCTGGGCAATAAGCAATGTATACATCTTCATCAGGTTCTATGATTACTCTAAGTTTCATATGAGTGCCTCTCAGTCCAAAGTCTAAAAATCTAAAGTCTATTTACTATTTTTCAATAGGCCTGGCTGTGATGTTGTCGAGTTTTTTTAAAAGGGTTGTTGTATCCATAGTTACTGTGTCTTTTTATCCTCTGCTATCTTTTTCTCAAGATAAGCCTTTGTCTTATCCAAGAAATCATTATATAAAGTCTCGGTTTCTGTTATAAATCTTTTAATAGACGACCATCGTATGTCAAGGTATTCATGGGAGATGATGTTCCTAAACTTGACCCACTGAGAAAGCAATTCAGCTTTATCAAAACTTAAACCCTTAACAATAGAGGTCAATAGTACAATTTCCTTATAATTGTCCGGCAGGCTTATGCCTTCAAGTGTCAGGATGTTTTTTGATATATCAATTGATGAATTTATTATATTTTCTGTCCATCGTTCCACGCTCCTTCTTTTGTCTACATCCGTTGTATAATCCATCCATGTAAGTTTTTTGAATTTTGAATAATCTCTCATCTCAACTTCCAGGAAATTAAGATGTTTAAGCATCCGTTGTTTTAGCTCTTCTCTCAAATTGCCTCCTCTCAAGGAAATCCTCAAAGATCATCTCCCTGAAATCCTCTGCCTCGCGCGTCACAACCTCCATAAAATCAAGATAAAGTCCCCAGTCATTTATCGCAAGGGGAATGCCCCTGATTGCGCTTGCAGCCACACTTGCAGAAACCCTGTTCAGGACAAGAAGCTCAACCTCTTTCTTAAGAAGCCTCTCAGCGCCGCCGCATACTTCATCTTCACCCTTATAAAATATCTCCTCTTCATACTCTATAGGATGCCTTTTTTCAGGATAAAAATAAACCGCTATGTCGATATCCGATAACTTTGTCGCAGTGCCTCTTGCATGAGAACCGAATAAAAAGGCAAAGGCGACATCCTTGCGGTTTTCAAAGTAGCGTTTCAAAGCTTCTATGTCATGAACGGCAATCATTCTTGTGTTTTCCAATTTATTATCTAATATCCAACAACCAACAACTTCCTAAGTCTACAGTCCAATGTCTATCGTCTAAAGTCGGCTGTCCATAGTCCATAGTCTAACGTCTAATGTCTGTTTTCAACTGTCTAATGGCTACCGTCCATAGTCTACTTGCTTTGCAATGACCTTTCACAATTCTGTAATGCCTCGTCGCTTAAAGTATCCCATTCATCAAATTCTTTCTTTAGGTAAAAATCCTCATTCTTTTGCATGATAATACTCTGCTTGAAAATGCGGATTATTTTGAGAAGATTAAGAATTTGCTCGTCAGACATATCCTACAATTCTTTTATAATTTCTTTCTTGCATTCATTCCACCGATGCATTTATTGTTTTTCCTGTAGGCCAAAGTTATTCTTTAAACCAACTTTTTCTAAGTTTTTCAAAGCTATTAGGATCTTCATTCAAGTGAGATAAAGGTTCTGTATAAATAAATTCTTCAATACTTGTCAATTCATTATTTAGTGTGAGTTTAGGTATTCGATATTTTACGAATTTGCTACTATAGTCAACTTCTTTTTTCATAGCAAATAAAGAGTGTGATGATAATACGATATTTCCTTGTTTACTTAAAATACTTAAAGTTTTTGGTCTTTCCAATTCAGGAATGATGTGAGAATCAAATAAATGACCATAAACTTTAATCAATGCTTCGATCGGAACATAATAAGCTAAAGTTCTTGGATGCATATCAACAATAAATTTGTATGGTTCAACACCAATGAGAAATTGTTTCTTTACAAGTTCTCTAAGATAAAATATGGTTTTTTCAAGATCATCTAAAAAGAAATTTATTCCTTTCTTTATAGGAGTTTGTGAGTAAATGTTAAAACCTCTTTTTTTAATCTTTTTGACTGCTAATACTGCTTCTGGACTTATTTGTAAGTGATTAGATATATGTGCCTGAAAAGTTATCTTTATATCAGCCTCTTCTGTAAATTCATTTATTATATCAAGTAATTCATCATCTATTCTAAAAGGTAAACCCAGAAATATAACACCTGTACAAAATCTCAATATCCTTAGGTATCTTGCTTTTCTAAATTCATTTAACAATATTTTTATATGACTATTTTGCCTTAAAAAGGGTTCACCTCCACTTATAATTACATCATAAATTTGAGGATTTTTGTTCAGCCATTCCACTAAATATTTAGTTTGACTTTCTAACTTTTTTGGTACTTCCTCATAAGGGTCTCCTGCTCCAAGTTCACTTTCATGCCCTTTTTCTCTAACATAAAAAGATTTATAGCAATCACTACAACCAATAGGACAGTGTCCATGAATATTCATTAAAACAGTGTGTTCAAACTTTTTAGTTGCAACCCACATGCTATTTATTATTATTTTGGCATCTGGAGAAGCAATGCCGTACGGGTCAATATCCTTAAGAGGATGTGGCACAGAAAAATCATCGGGAGGAATAAATTGTAAAAGAACCTCTTCAGGCATAAATAAATTGAGAGGTAAAATACTAAGTAAGTATCCTTTATTTGTAGTAATATTTAAAATGCTTTCTTTTTTACTTTCTAATTCTGGTCTTAAACTTATTAAATCATTAATATCTTGAACCTTATTTTTAAGATGAAAAGATGTATCGCCCCAATCAAGTTTTTCATTATTTATGAAATCGTGCAAAAATTCTTCTTGATCATTATTTATATTTTTAGTTGGAATATTTATATCTAATTTATTTAGTAAATTTTCAATTCCATGTGTGTATTTTTGATAATAATCATATCTCATTAGTTCGAAAAGTCTTAACTTGTTTTTATTGGTTAATTCTAGTTGTTTTAGATTATTAAACATTTTTATTAGAACTCACAAATAAGGAAAAACAGGCTACTCCCATAATAAAAAAACATATTGCAAAAATAAAATGTATTTGAAAATTGAAAGACATACAGTCTTTTTTAATTTCATTAACGGCAGCATTTTCTATTCTCATCGCTCTATCAATATACTGCTCAACTTCTTTGCAAAGCCAATAAGAACACCAACCACTATAGGCCAATGAAGAAAAACTCGATATAAGCAAAAAAAGGTATATAAGCCTATTGTTCTTTAGTGTTAATCCCCAAGTAATAATATTAACTGAAGCTGAGAAAATAATAATAGAACTTATATCGTATAGTCTTATTGAGCTATTTCTAACAATCCAACGAAGCATATTTTATTCTACTACTTTTATTGATGTATTTGCTAACTGTATAAACCTATTAAAGTTTAATAAGACTTCTTGTTCATATAAGGGTATCTGATCAAATCTATCAAGTAAATTTACTAGCATATTTGAAACTTTATCTTTGTAATTTTGAAATTCAGTTTCATTATTTACATAATCTACAAGAAGCTTTTCTAAATTGTTTTTTTCTGTAGAAAGAAAATCTTGGTTTTTTAACTCCCTAGGTCCACGAAGTGGCAATTTAAACTTCCAACTATATACAGTATCAATATATACCTCAACAAATTGTATATAAATCCAAAGCATAAATTGTCCATATAATCCTATAGTTAAATCGAATAATTTATACCTCGGTAATTTATTTGGCTTATATTGCTCTGGTTGTTTTGGTAAGTATTCTGACACTTGTGCGCAGTCATTTACATCTTCCAAATCAAATATTCCAAAAAGCCAATTGAAATCATAAACAGAAGGCATGTTATCACGAGAGATATTAGAAATAATTCTACCTAAGTTCTCTTTTGTTATACACTCACGAAAAATATTTTCATCGCATTTATGATGTTGCATAAATTTCACTAAGTCATTTGGGATAGCTTTATCATTGTCAGATATCAATAGTGCAATTAATTCAGAAAATTTTAAAGGAGAAATAATTATTGGGATTTTCTCTTCAGGAAATTCCTTTTTTAAAATAGAAAGAATGTGTAAAGAAACTTCCCAAGAACTAAAAGGATTAAAAATTGGAAGATGTCTCAAGTCAGCACTTTTAACATCAGGAGACATGCTATGAAATCTACTTACTGTTTCGTAATCTCGTATAATGCATAATGCAACTTTCTGTTTTTTATTGAGAGCAAATTGAATAGTTTCAGCATGAAACTTTGTAAAAGGTTGAAATCTACTTCTAATGATAATCAAGCCATTATTATCATTGCTCATACTTAACAAACCTCCCATTTTTTACGGTTTTAATAATAATCGGCTTTATTACATCACCATGATCATCAAAAGTTATTGGGCCTGTTACCCCAGGGAAATCTTTTATACTATATAACTCACTTTTAATACATTTGGCAGTTTCACATTTTAAAAGAATATTTGTTATAATTTTAATTCCATCATATGCCAGTGCGGCAAACCCTTCGGATTTTCTTCCATATTTCCGTAAATAATTCTCTTGATATTTCTTTGTCACTTCATTCTCTGCATCCTGATCAAAGTGGTGAGGGTATAAAACACCTCCTGCAGATTCACCTGCAACTTTTATAATATCAGGATTTTCGAAAGGAACGCTTCCTAAGAATTGTTGTTTCATTCCTAACTCTTTTGCTTGTTTTAGGATTGTTGCAATTTCAGTGTACGCAGGCACAAAAATAGCTTCAGGATTCTTTTCTTTAATTTTAATTAATGAAGTTTTACAATCTGAACTTCCTTGTTCAAAGGATTCACTTGATAATATATCACCTCCTAATTTTTTGAATTCTGTTTCAAATACCTTTGCTTGATCTAGTCCAAAATCATTATTCACATAAAATATTGAAACTTTTCTGAATCCCATTTTTTCATAAACAAACGGCACCAGTTTCATTATATAAAATCTAGCATCTGGTTGAATCCTGAAAATATAGTCTCCTGCATCTCTAATTTTTGGTGAAATGGCTTCGGCCATTATAACAGTATGTGTTCTTTCACCAATCGGCGCTTGTGCTAAAACACACGAAGAGGCCCATGACCCAAATACTACAGGAGTCTTATCAACTGTTATTAATTTTTGCATAGCACTTGCAGCTATTTTGGGGTCAGCTTGATCATCTTCATATATTATTACTAGTTTCTTACCATTTATACCACCTTCCTTATTTATTTCTTCCCTAGCTAATTCAAGCGCTTCTTGAATCCAAATCCCATATTGTGCTGCTTGGCCTGTTAAGGGCAATATTGCCCCAATCTTTATTTCCTTCTCATCCTTCTTAGCACACCCAACTGAAAAAATTACCAGAAAAACTACTGATATAAAAACTAGTTTGTATTCAGATACTTTCAAGGGAAGTTTTTTCATACGATTTATTAATTTAACATTAAGGAATTTCAAACCAGCCACAAAGTCACCAATTAGTTGTCAGTTGTCAGGCTACAAAATTTCTTAAAAAACGAAAAGATTTTGCTTACCTTTTCCCTTTCATTTTCCACTTGGATATCTCTTTATAAAATTCAGCGGCTGTTTTTTTGCCAAACAGCTTTTTCTTTATTTCAAGATAGTCTGTTTTTTGGGATATGTTTTCCCTGATAAAAAAAGCTGCCGTCGTTATCCCGAGACTCTTTATGATTGCCTCTATAACTTCGCTTTCAAGAACTATTGTTAATATAAAAGTATACTTATGCTAACTGGAGTGAGAGATCCTCAATCCTCGAAGCCCTCAATTTTTTTATCCTAACATAAACTATCGTCTGTCCAGGCTCTTTATTGGCTTCAGCAAGTTCTCTATTTTTTTCCGCAAGTATACTGTCATAATCGGGAAGCAGGACAATCAGCGCATTATCTGGTATTGCTTCTTCTATCTCCGGATGGTCAAGCAGGTATAATTCAAATTCCGTAGAAAGCTGCTGGTTTTTTCTAAATAATTCTTCTCTTGTCATTTCTTTATCCTCCTGAAATACCTTTCTTTATACCGTACCCAATTTTCATTTATATCCTTATCAGCGAATGTTAATGCCTCGCTCAAATCCAATGCCCCCAAGAGTATCTTTTCTTTGCTCCCATCAGGGTTTACCAGGTCTTTATGAGCAAATCCATGAGCAGTATCGTATCGCACAACTGGCATCCATTTATTTTCAATAAATATCTCATATTGAACTACAAATCCAGTCACTTTTCCTCCCTCTGTTAAATGCTCGTGGCGTTTTCTGTCTGTATCGGAAAGCATAAAGATAAAGGTCTTCTTTGGCATAGTATATTCTCAACAGTCATCTTCAATTTCAAGCACTCCTGTTAACGGCAATATCGCTCCAATTTATATTGCCTTTTCATTTTTCTTAACACATCCAAATGAAAAAATTACCAGAAAAGCTACTGATAAAAAAAGCAGCCTTCGTTACCCGAGACTCTTTATGATTGCCTCTATAACCTTGCTTTTAAGAACTTTAGTATACTGTAATATTTTTTAGAAATATTATTACTCATTAAGTGACGGCATTATGAAATATTGAGACATTAAAAGCAAGTGATAAATTGGCAAGACGGAAGTGATAAAAAATACACTTACAAAGGAAAAAATACGCATAATTTCTCTTTCTATTCTTTAACAACCTCTGAGATCTTAGCGTTCTCTGCGGTGAGCTGAACTGTTACGATTTATTTGATTTCTTGCTAATATTTAAATTGCCAATTTCCCTGTATTTCTTAAGCCTTGAGTCCTGTTCCCGTCTGAATTTCTGGGGCTGATGGCCCCTCCGGCATACAGTGGAAAATTCGCACCACTCACATTTCTGGGCATCCTCGGTAGGCGAAATGGGGAATATGCCATCACGAATATAACTCAAAAATTCTTTTACCGTCTCCCAGCATTGTCCCTGAAAATCTTTCCAATCGGCATCCTTGATTGTTTTTTCCGGTGTACCCTTTTGCCCCTTTTTATCCTCCATATCCTGTGCAATATAAACAAAGGACGCATCCTCCATACTTGCCTTGCCCTGTGGAATATGCCCTCTTTTAATTTCTTCCGATAGTAAGCGTTCTGCCATTACAATATAAAAGGGGAGTTGCAATTTTTGACCACGAATAGCAGGCTTCAACAGATTTTCCTTAGAATATTTTCCAGATTTGTAATCGATCAAACGGAAGCTAGTGGCATTTCCCGTTGACTTCAAATCTATACGGTCAATCTTTCCTTTAAAAGTTAATTCTGAAGCCTTACCCTGTTTAGAGGATACAGATATTAGCTTGACCAGTTCGTCCTGTGCGCTGAGATGTGCCTTCTTTTCCAGATACGTGGGGATATAACCCGTTTGTTCGATACGATCCAGGTCCCATGTTACAAATTTTGTCAAATAATCGAGTATCGCCTCTTTTTTGTTTTCCCAGAGGATCGGGTATGGGATTGGTATCTGTCGTTCAATGTCAGAGAAATATTTTTGGGCAATACCATGCAAAAGTTCAATGGGCTTTATCTCTTTTGCCTTTTTGTAAAAATATCCTTTCTCTATCAAATAACCATAAAAATCCTTTAAAATACCATGATAAAGGCTGCCGAGATCCACGGCTGCTATTACATCAATCTTTTCCGGTTCTTCCAGTGACTCCAATTCGAGGACCTTTCCCATAAAAAATTTAAACGGGCAGATACCAAATGACTCCAGGGCAGTAGGACTAATGCCACGACACGCCCGCTTTTCCCACCATTGAGACATATCACCAATAACACCATCATACGCCGTCAGATGGTGTTCATGACCTTCTATAAAATCTAAGGCCGATTGTGAACGAGCAAAGGGAACCGGGTTGATCCCAAATGCCGTCATAAATGAGGCGGGGTCTATTTTATCGAGTGCCATCCGAATCCCTGCTTCCTTGGGAGTAAGCAGGGAAATTTCTTTCCCAAAAAGTTTATCTTTAATCCCACGGGGTACGTAAATACTATGATCTCGAAAATCATTCCTAGTTTTTTCCCCATTTCCATGAGGACAAGTTTGGAAGGTTTCTTTACACCCCCCTGTGTCCCCCCTTGCGAAGGGGGGAATTGAAGAGGGGTAATCAACAATCCTTTCTCCTTCCCTTGCGAAGGGGGGAAAGAGAGGGGTCTTTTGGTCGTGACCATGCAGGGCGGTGGATATGTTTTTAACCTTTTGAAGAATATCCATAAGGTAATGTGACTGAACCTTCGGCTTTCCTGCTTCATCCGAACGTTCGTAGAGGAGATAAAGCCGTTCCCGTGCAGCATTCAACAGGAAGTAAAAGAGCAATCGTTCTTCTTCAAAGCCTCTAAGCTTTTCTGGAATAAGATTTCCCAGCACCTCTGAGAGTCTGCGGCGGATATGATCTCTCAGAAACGGTTCTTCTGAAATAGCACGGGGGAATACCTTTTCGTTAAGACCCAAAATAAACAAGGCGCGAAATGGAATACCCCGAGCCGACATGGCATCCAGCACCTTTACTCCCCTGCCATCCTCAATACCCACGGGCAAACCTTCCTGCCGGCATGCATCCAGAAGGGTATCCACAAATTGATCCTGAGTTACTTCTTCATTTAAACAGTCCAGGGTACAAAGTGTATGGAGTAATTCCCATATTCTGTTTATTATCTGTTGGTCTCTTTTTTCATCGTCAGGACTCATGCCTTCTGAAGGGATATTGATATAGGTCTGGAGAAAATGAGCTAGACTGCGACTCATAGCCGCCCACGATGCCTTTTCAGGAATAGAAGACAAGTCGGTTGATAATTTACAAAGAATCTTTTCGAGAAATTCAATTTGGTTTACTGGGATACGGATATGCATTCCTGTTTCTTCATCGTCTGAAAACAGACTTTTCACCCCCTCTTTATCCCCCCCTTGCGAAGGTGGGGCTGGGGGGGTAGTTCCATCTTTTTCTATGACATCTTCAGACATATCTGTTTTATCCAATCCAGGTAACTCCTGTGACGCCAACTTCGCCTGCTCAAGTCTCGATAACCAGCACTCAATATCACCCCGAATACCCAATCTCCTGCTCAGGATATCCCAGAGATCAGGGCGTGGGGTAACTCCTTTATGATCAAACGCAGGTGTCTTGAAGTAAGGCGAATTCAGCAATTCAACGACTAAAGGTCGATAATAATCTTCCCGCTTCAAGAGGAGTATTTGGCGGATGACCTTTACCAGTGGATATCTTTCCAACGGCTCGTGTGTGCTGGTTGTAAACGGAATGTAGTTCTCGAGAAATATCTTGTTGATGGCATCGGTGTAGGGTTCAAGCGTCCTTGCAACCACTCCAATTTCGTCCATCTTATAACCAGCTTCTGCCAATTGAAGTATCTCCTTAGCGACAGTCCATACCTCGTCCCTTTTGCCTGAGGCATTGATAACGTACATATTCGCCAAGTATTGGGTATTATCTGGATTCTGGATTTCGGATCCCCGATCTGAGTCGAGGACAAGTTTTGGATTTCTCCCTGAAATTCAGGCACATGAGCATTATCTTCGAATTGGGAATTCATAAGGCAAGAAAATCCTGTAACTGGGGGCAGTTCCTCTACATCACGTGCCAGACCCAACACAAATGACTCAAAAAAGGGTTTTACATATCCAAAGGATGGATGTTTCTTTTGGTAAGGCAGAAATAGCATGGTAGGATGAGACCTGAATATCTCTCCAAAAAAATCCTGTTCGACACCGGTAAGATCATAGAACCCGTACGCCAGAATATATTTAAAATTTTTAAGGAATTTTGAATCCTGCACGCATGAAGTAGCCAGATGATACACATCGGCATAATGGGATATATTTAAGCTCCCTATTTTTTGCTTGAACAAATCATACAGACTGATTACTCCGTTGAGTTTCTGTATTTCTGCACCCTCGACAAAACCTTCCTTAATAGCCTCCTTTACACTATCGATATGAACATTTGCGTCAGCAAGGTCTTGTATAACCTGATAGAGAGACCTGGCAAGCGCTGGCAGAGACTGTACGTTCTTAAAGAGAGGCTCGCCGTGTGTATGCTGCTTCAATAATCCTGCAATAAGATATTCATACACAGCCGACTGTCGGACAATTTGGCCAACATCCGCTCCAGACCGTCTGCATATCTCGCTTGCAAAGACAGAGAAGTTCATAAAGGAGATATTCATAAAACCCATCTCTGTATATCTCGACCCAGGAGGGGCATCTTGTCCCAGGACCAGGCGTTCCTGAAGCCGGTTAAGCATCCAGTTTGTGGGTGCGACTACGGCAAGGGGCACAAATGGATCATCCTTTTTTAATGTTTGTATGGTATTTACAAACGAGTTTTCGAGGGATGGGTGATATTGTCCAATCTTAACAGATAACATGATTATGTTTTGAGAAAATATTATTGGGGAATTTTTCTTCCGATTTTATTATAATCATGCGAGTTTGATTTTTACAAGGTATTTTTGTACATGAATTTTCTTTTGGACACGGATGAGCGCAGATAATCGCGATACCACATATTTAGCAAAAAATCCGTGCAAAATGAAAAATTATTTTGCACTTTGCAATATTTATTTTACACTTCCGACTCGTTCGGTTTAGCACCCAACAAAAATGGTGCTGATGGGTTCGCTTCGCTTAACCCATCCTACTTAATTAATATTAATTTAAAGGTGATTATTTGTATCTGCGGAATCTGTGTCCTAATAAACAATACTATCTGTTGAGGTAATTTTTATGGAAGCATTTTTATTGGCATTGCTTACCGCTTTTATTTGGGGATTCGTACCATTCCTAGAAAAGATTGGACTCTCATCTGTTGAACCCACAGCCGCATACCTGGTCAGATGTTCGGGGGTTGTGATAGGTGCAGTAATGGTTATCTGTTTTTACAGCCCATTTTCGTCCATTGGGAAGATGGGGATCAAACCCGTCTTCTTCCTAGTCCTTGCAGGCGTTTTGGCTGGATTTGTAGCACAACTGGTTTTTTACAAGGCGCTCAAAACAGGTGAGATATCACGGATCATCCCAATCACAAGCTGTTACCCACTATTCACATTTCTTCTGGGCTGGATGTTCCTCGGTGAGGAGGTTACCCTATCAAAGGTGATTGGAATGCTGCTTATTTTATGCGGGATATTTCTCTTAAAGTAAACTCGTTTGCTTAAATATTAATTTAGACCAACACCAACGCAATCATGATGAAGTTGAACATGGTATTCAGATTTACACTCCGTCACAGCGGTCAGATTGAACCTTTTGTCAGCTTGCAGTTGTCTTTAACGATTGTTTAGCTGGCAATGATTTAATTGGATGACCACAACTTTTTTCTTTCTTCTTTAAATCTTCACATATGGCATGTAAAGCATAATTAAATCGCTCTGCATGTTTACTACGAGCTTCTCTCACTTCTTCCACAATTGGGTCTACCATTATTATTCTCCTAATAATTCTTCAGGTGAACATATTATTGGACATGGATATCCGTACTTCTCAACTACTGATATTATCTTGGATTTCATTTGTGCATTGTTTATGTGAGTGAAATTCCAAGTTAAAAGATAATCAATGCCATTTACAGTTGCAATAGCTATATGAAGTGCATCTTCAGGGTTTTTATCTGGTATTGGCCCTTCCGATATTAATATTGAAGCTAATTTTTCAACTTCATCAGTAATAGCTAAAACAGGTAAATTCGTAATTACCTTTAGTCTTTTCTGTGCTGCTTCAGGATCTCCTTGTTCTGCTTCTTGCAGAACTAAAGCTGAGATATAGACTTCAAACAATTCTAATATCTTGGGCCATTTTTCTCGTGTAATTTCCTGACGTCCAGCAATTACTAAATCACGACCGGGCTTTGATGCAAAATAACTTACTACGCTTGTTTCGATATAAACTGTTTCTTTCATCTTATCTCTTGATTATTCATTTGTTCGTTGCGCAGCTAACGTCATGCCTTCCTTTATAGCCCAACAATTATTTTTATCTTTATTCTACAATTGCCGGCATAGTATCGTATGACATAGTGGGTGTCAAGCGAAAATAGGCAGAATTAGTTATAGCTCTGATACGTTACGCATGCCCTATCAACTC
>JAUSDH010000047.1 GCA_030650655.1 Candidatus Brocadiaceae bacterium | reverse complement strand
ATCCGAGTGAAAGCAAAAGATTTACAAGTTCATTGAATGAAATGTTGTAATCTGATTGACCTGATAAAATTTGTTTTAATAATTTTTCCCTTTTGCCCATTAAAGTAGTTAAGATGTCAAGAATCGCTTACGTGGTATTTCCAGAAGTATCACGTCAAATCATTCAATGCAGGCATAATAGCAACTTCACATATTCACGTCAATTCTTTTTCCCCTTTCTCCCTTCTTATCCATATTTTTGTCTATAAGAGACTAACATCAAGCCTGAAAAGTGTATTCCCTTGACATTCAATACCCTGTTTTTTATAATTTTCTAAAAGCTTATTTCTCAATGAATTCGGAGGGTTTTGCCAAATTTTATGGAATATTCTAATACGGGCTTGAATGCCTGCCTTGTCGGTTTGCAATGGGGTGACGAGGGCAAAGGTAAGATTGTTGATATTCTCACGGAATCGTTCGATATAATTGTCAGATACCAGGGGGGTAGTAATGCAGGTCATACGGTCGTCGTAAACAATGAAAAATTTGTATTACATCTCATTCCTTCAGGCATCCTCAGAAAAAACAAATACTGCGTCATTGGCAGTGGGGTTGTCCTGGATCCTCGCCAGTTACTGGAAGAAATCGATGAGTTAAGAACGAAAAATATTGAAGTTGGAAACAACCTCCGCATCAGCGAGATAGCACACCTTGTATTTCCCTATCATAAAAAATTAGACGAACTTTCCGAATCTGAAAAAGGTGATGAAAAGATTGGCACGACCCGCAGGGGGATTGGCCCGTGCTATACCGATAAAATGGCCCGTAATGGTATACGGGTAGCTGACCTTTTTCATCCTGAGCACTTCAAACAGAGGCTAAAAAACATCGTAGAGGAAAAGAATAGAATTTTTGTGCGTGTGTTTAACGCCGATGAATTATCATGGAAGGATATTTATGACGAGTATTGCGGGTATGCAGAGCAGATAAAGCCTTACGTGTGTAACACGGTGGTATTCATGGATGAGGCCATAAAAGGCAAAAAGAAGATATTATTCGAAGGCGCTCAGGGGTCGATGCTTGACGTGGATTTTGGCACGTATCCCTTTATTACTTCGTCGTCTGTTACTGCCGGCGGTGCAACGATTGGGGTGGGTATTTCCCCCAAGCACATTCACAAAGTCCTTGGTATAATGAAATCCTATACGACCCGCGTTGGCAGCGGTCCTTTTCCTACAGAACTGAATGATGAACTGGGTGAATTTTTAAGGAAAAAGGGGGGCGAGTATGGAGCTACCACGGGAAGGCCCAGGCGCTGCGGGTGGTTTGATGCGGTTGCCGTAAAGCATGCCATAATGATAAACGGCGTGGACGGCGCTGTCCTGACGAAACTGGATGTGTTGGATGAACAAAAAACGATAAAGATATGTATGGGGTATAAATTCGGCGATAAGGTGTACGACCTATTTCCCATGGATTTGGCTGCGCGGCCTGGATGCCAGCCGGTATACAAGGAAGTGCCTGGTTGGCAGAAGGATACCTCCGGGATACGCAATGTGAAGGATATTCCTCTCCATGCGAGAAATTATATCGATACGCTTGAAAAGATTCTTGGCGTCAAAGTGGAAATGCTTTCTGTCGGTCCTGATCGAGGTCAGGTTGTGAGTCTCGTATGAGTGAAAAGGGGCATATACCTTCGCATATTGCGATTATTATGGATGGGAATGGACGATGGGCAAGACGCAGGGGATTTGCAAGATTCCGGGGACACAGAGAGGGCGCCGAATCCGTCCGTGAAATAACTCGTGAGTGCGCAAAGAAACACCTGAAGCAGCTAACGCTGTATGCATTTTCTCAGGAAAATTGGAAAAGGCCGCAGCGAGAAATCAATTTGTTGATGAAGCTCCTTAAGGATTTCCTTACTAAGGAACGGAAAGAGATTGACGATAATAATATCCGCCTGACAGCGATTGGCAGAATTAATGAACTTCCGGAAGACGTGCAGAGAGAACTTGCTATTACTATGGAAGGGAGCAAAAATAATACAGGGATGGTGCTCTGTCTTGCGCTCAATTATGGAGGGCGCACTGAGATTGTAGATGCGGCAAGAGAAATTGCTAAAAATGTAAGAAACGGAAAGATGAATTTAGATGACATTACGGAGGATACCTTCAAAAAATATCTGTACATGAGCGATATGCCAGATCCTGACTTGCTCATAAGGACAGGCGGTGATATGCGGGTGAGTAATTATCTCTTATGGGAAATTTCATATACAGAGATCTGGATTACTCCCGTCTGTTGGCCCGACTTTAGAAAGGCGCATCTTGAAGAAGCGCTTAAAGATTATGTGCGTCGGGAACGACGTTTTGGCGGGCTACGAGAGTGAATACACTTCAAACTAGAGTCGTACTCGGCGTTGTTATGTTCGCAGCGTTCTTTGGCGTTCTATCGCTTGATTCCGTGATCGGTACGGATATAGGATTTGGATGTTTGGCGACATTAGCCGGCATCATTGGTTTATATGAGTTTTACAATATTGTCGGCAAGAACGGGTTCGCTCCATTTCGCATATCGGGTATTGTTACGGGTGTATGGCTGTTTGTGGCATATTGGTTGTCCGTACGCAAGAATTTTTCGGTAGATTACCATTTTTTAAGACAGGAAACCTTTCTTGCACTCATCTTCTGGCTCTTGCTGATCCAGGCCTTTAGGCGCGGTACAAAGGATGCCATAAAAAACATCTCGGTAACCATATTTGGAATTTTCTATATATTCTTTCTTTTAAGCTTTGCCGTTACTCTCCGTTACCTTCATAATGGTGTGTGTATACTCGTTATGGTCTTGTTAGTCTCTAAGTTTGGCGACATAGGTGGTTATTTATTAGGCCGAAAATACGGCAAACACAAATTAGCAAAGGTTATTAGCCCGAACAAGACGATCGAAGGGGCATGTTTCTCTCTTTTATTTAGTGTTTTAATAGCCGTAATTTTTAGTCTGATTCCCGCGATCAGGATATTCAGCCTGAAATGGTCTATCGTGTTTGGAATAATTGTGGGTTTTTCAGCATTGCTGGGTGATCTGGCAGAATCGCTTCTGAAAAGGGACGCCAATGTGAAGGATGCGAGTAACCTGGTACCCGCCTTTGGCGGGATACTGGACGTTATCGATTGTTTATTGATCAGTATGCCGGTTGCATATTATTCCTTAATAATTTTTAAATTCATTTAATATGAACCAAAAAGCTAAAATCCAAAAACTTCATGCGAACAAAGAATATCTTCAAGAATCCCCAGCGTATCAAAACACCATTATTCTTGAAAACGACACAGAAGCATCTATTTTGTACGGCAGCCATGACCGGCATCTCCGTCTGGTCAGGGACGCCTTCCAAATACAATTAGTAGCACGGCATGGCTTGCTAAAACTGGAAGGAGAGAAAGAACGGGTAGATACGAGCAAGGAAGTGTTGAACAAATTGCTGGAAATTGTTCGTTCTACAGGAAGATTAGACCTGGAAGACGTGGAACAAGCCATTATCAAGGCAAAGAACGAAACGACGGGAGAATCCATCCAGGCTATCGATGTCTTCCAAAAAGGTATTTTTATAAAACCGAAGACAGGCGGGCAAGCGAAATACCTGGAAGCGATCAAAAAAAATGATCTGGTTTTTTGCATAGGCCCTGCAGGAACAGGGAAGACTTATTTAGCCGTTGCCATGGCACTTTCGTATCTTAAAAGCGGTTGTATCAGAAGGATTGTACTTGCAAGGCCGGCTGTTGAAGCGGGCGAAAAACTTGGATATTTACCGGGTGATATCAAGGCGAAAGTAAATCCCTATCTGCGTCCGCTCTACGACGCCATAGCAGACATGATGGATGTTGCACACGTAAAAAAATATCTTGAAAGTGACCTGATAGAAATTCTCCCTCTTGCATATATGCGTGGAAGGACTTTGAATGACGCCTTTATTATCCTGGATGAGGCGCAAAACTGTACGGTAAAGCAAATGAAGACTTTCTTAACAAGACTCGGTATGAAATCAAAGGTGGTGGTAACAGGAGATATTACACAGGTTGACTTATCTGCGGGAGAGATATCCGGTCTGATTGACGTACAGGAAAGGTTAATGAACATCAATAATATTTCCTTTGAGTACCTGACTAAAGCGGATATCGTCCGCCACAAGCTGGTACAGGATATTGTCGAAGCGTATGAGTTGTAACCGTGCAAAAATATATAATAATTCACCGCAGAGGGCACTATGAACGCGGAGAAAATGAGAAGATGGGAAATTGGGAAGACAGGGAGAAGTCAAAAAAGTTCAATTTCCAACTGTCATTGCGAGCGTGGTGAGCCGGAGCCCTGAGAATCGCGAAGGGGAAGAAATCTATTTTAAAACCCTTTAAAAATCAAGGGATTGATTCAGTCGTTCCTCCTTCGCAATGACAATGGTACTAACTTTTTGGACAACCAGTCGTGGTTAAATTTTGATGAAACTGGAAATTATAAACCTGCAAAAACACTATTCGATTGATAAAAATAGTATAAAAAAAATTGTAAGAAGCGTCCTTAGATCCGAAAAAAAAGATGCGGAACTCAACGTCGTTTTTACCGATAACAAGCGGATAAAAGAAATTAATAAAACCTTTCTTGGGCATAATTATGCAACCGATGTAATTACTTTTGCTTACCATGAACCGTCTCTCAATGAAGATAAAGCGTCGTATAACCTTGACCGAATTGCATCTCCCTGTAACAAAAGGGGAATTAAGGGAGGGGATCAAGAAAGGACAAAAAAAACAGCCGGGAAAAAAGGGGCTGTACGCGGAAATACTCTAACGGGTGAAATTATCATCTCTGTTGAGATGGCTAAGAAATTAGCACAAAAGCACGATTGTGCGGTTGAAGGAGAAATTGCACTCTACCTGGTTCATGGATTATTACACCTGTTCGGATATAATGACGAGCAAAAAAGTGCGGCAAAAAAAATGCATCAAAGAGAAGGAGAACTGTTGTCGAGTCTTGGGTTGTGTGTCCCTATTCCTCATTAATCAATGTTTCCTTACATGATATGTCTGTCTCCAAAACAGAGGCAATTGCACTGGGAAGGACAGATTATAGTGATTCCAGTCAAATAATTACTTTTTACACCCGTGACTTCGGGAAGATTCATACCATTGCTAAAGGATTTAAACGTGCGTCCGGAAGGCACAGTTCAAAAGCAGTCGACCTTTTAACGTACTATCAAATTCTCTTTATTAAAAAAGAACATACTCAACTCCATACCCTTACGGAGGCTATTTTACAGGAGAATTACCCCCCACTCCGAAGTAATCTGGATAAATACTATAAGGCTTCGTATGTAGCTGAGCTTGTGGATAAGTTTACTGAGGAAAATGACCCCTGTGAACAACTCTTTGACCTCTTCCTAAGCACGTTAACGGGGATATCGACAGATACAGATGCAACAATACGATCATTGGTTTTTGAGATAAAAATGCTGCATATCCTTGGTTATTTACCTGAATGGAGACATTGTGTAAATTGCAAGAAAAGTATTCAACACATATCTAAAGTGCTTTTTAATGCAAAAGAAGGCGGAGTATTGTGTAGAATATGTCAGGTAAAATATAGGAATGGAATTATTGTCCCTGCTGGTATTGCACTGATTGCAGGGAGATTAGCAGAGCTTAATTTGCAAAAATTGGAACGGGTAAAAATACAATTACCTATTTGTATTGAAATAGAAAAGATGCTGAGATATTATATCACTTCAATACTAAACAAGGAGTTAAACTCTTGGAAATACATCAAGTTATAATAATATATTTGGAACGAATAAGATGAGAATCCTGAAATACGCCATTCCAATGGTATTCTTAGTCTATGCGATGGCAACACCCTCCGACGCTAAATGGGTATGGAATAAGGAAACGGGTTGGATGGATACCCCATCCACTGCCGCAACTACGCTGGAACAACGTTACAAATATGCGTTATCTCTTCTTGTGGAACAAAAGTATGTCAATGCAGTAAAGGAATTCGAAGCGATTATTGATACCGACCGTCATTCTGAATATGCAGAAGTTTCTCAAATAAATATCGGTTGGGCATATTTTCTTAATGGTGATTACAAAAGGGCTTTAAAGGCGTATGAGAAGGCATTGCAAAAATATCCTGGTACAAAAAGGACAACGGAAATACTGGAAAGAGAGTATCAACTGGGTATTGCCCAAATGGATACCAATGAGGAAGCGGCGATAAGTGTCTTCGAAAAGATCATAGAAAAGCACCATCTGGGTCCCCTTTCCCCTGATGCACAGGTTAAAATAGCGGATTGTTATTTTAAGCTTGAACAATATGAGGAAGCTCTTGATGCGTATGAGAAGTTTTTGGAAAATTATCCAAAAAACGAATGGGTTCCTTACGTTCAATACCAGATACCCCTTGCGAAGGTTTATCACGAGAAACAACAAGAACGAAACTATGGTCTTCTGATCTCTGCAAGGGAGGGCTTTGAAGAATATTTAGTCTCGAACCCGAATGGCGTCCATGTCGAGGATGCGAAGAGATGGATCGAAGAAATAAGAATTATTGAGGCAGGACGGGAATTTAATATTGGTGAGTTTTATCTCAGACGCAAAACCCCTTCTGCCGCCGCTATGTATTTCGAGTACGTTAAGACTGATTTCCCCGGTACTATCTGGGCAGAGCGGGCTAATGAGAGATTGGAATTCCTGAGAATGATTGAGGCTATAAAATAAGAAATGGAAAAGGCACAATAACCATGAAAAAATATTCTCATTTGAATAGTCGCCGAAGGAGACCTAATTTAACGACAGTTCTTTCATATATCATTTTATCATTAGTTTTTATTTCACTGGGAAGTTGTGGTTATAGTTCTAAATCATTGCTCCGTTCTAATGTTCGGAGTATTTATGTGCCAATCTTTGACAATAATACCTTTCGCAGAGGATATGAATTTGATCTTACCAAGGCCGTACGAGACCAAATATTATTAAGGACTCGTCTTAACATCGTTGATAAAGATGAGGCCGATTCTATCTTGTTTGGGAAGGTTTCCAGCGTCAATGAAAATGTAATCATAGAAGATATGAAGGATAATATCGTTGAAAGCCGGGTTTCCATTGGAGTAGATATTCGATGGGTCGATAAACGGACGGGAAGGACAATTATTGAACGGAAAAATATCAAAAGACCAACGGAGTTTATTGTTCGGAGAAATGAAACGCTTGGTTCTGCCAGTAATGAAGCCTTTGTCGGAGTGGCTCAAAGTATTGTGGAAACGATGGAAGAGGATTGGTGACAATGCGAGAAGTTGTTGAAAACAGTCCGCGAGTGGTTGGGTATAGTTGTTTAGAAGGAATAAAAGGTGAGATTCAAAATAAAAAGAATGCAGGTAAAAAGAAAAGACAACTATTGTCACAGGGGGAGTTCTATGTAGTAAAATTTGATAAACTGTCTGCCCAGACTTGCAAATTACTAAAAAACTATTCGTCGTTGCCACACAATAATAAAAACTTCCCCCCACTGTTTGATCACGAAAACAAATTGCTCTATGCTACCCGATGGCAGTTAGAACATATTGCATCATGCGAAGAGACACAGCTCGGTGGATTCATTGAGCATGTTATTGAAAATCCTATTGATACTTTTAAAAGAGAACTGTTTGATGTCGCGTATCCACATGGCAAGTTGCATCTCGGCAGGAGAACACACGTCATGGGGATACTCAACGTAACCCCGGATTCATTCTATGATGGTAAACGATATAGTACGATGGAAAATGCCGTTAATCATGCATTGAAAATGATAAAAGAAGGGGCTGATATCATTGACGTCGGCGGTGAATCTACAAGACCAGGTGCATGTCCTGTATCGGAGAATGAAGAATTAAAGAGGGTAATCCCTCTTATAAAAATATTATCGAAACAGACCAGAAAACCTATTTCCATTGATACCTATAAGGCAAGCGTCGCAGAAAAGGCCATTGATGCAGGGGCTTCCATTATCAACGACATTGGCGGATTGCTCATGGATAAACATATGGCAAAGGTCGCCGCAGAGGCAAAGGTACCTGTTATCATAATGCATAAGAAGGGTAACCCAGGAACGATGCAAAAACACCCGGTACGTGGAAATGTACTGTCAGAAATAATGTCTGCTCTGAGGAAGTCCGTTATCCATGCGATCGAAGCCGGAATAGATGAAAGTAAAATTATCCTGGATCCAGGAATTGGTTTTGGCAAGACACTGCACCAGAATCTGGAAATCCTGAAAAGATTGAGAGAGTTTAAAAGTATGGGATTTCCCCTACTCATTGGTACGTCACGGAAAAAGTTTATTGGCACTATTTTAAACCTTTCGACCCAGGAGCGTTTGTATGGAACACTTGCAACCCTGGCTGTTGCAGTCATGAATGGCGCACACATTGTACGGGTTCACGATGTGCGTGAAGCTGTCCAGGTTGTAAGGATTTGTAATGCAATAGGGAATAGCTAATGTTTGGAAGAATATTTGAATTATTTGAAAATGTAAATGCCTGGATGATTGGCAGGTCACTGGGTGAGATATTTCTTATCTTCATGGTGGTGTATGTTGTATTAAGGATCATGCAGGGCACCCGTGGGACGAGTATATTAAGGGGGCTGGCGTTCATTATAGTCTTGATCTCCGTAGGCGTGCTATTCTTTGTCCGAAAATTACAGCTCTACACAATAAACTGGTTGATAACTGAGTTTGTCCCCGTATTTATTATTCCGATAATTATTCTTTTCCAACCAGAATTTCGACGTGCCTTGTTAAGGCTCGGTCAAAACCCTGTCTTTCGGGTTTTTTTGAAGCCCGAATACAAAGTGACTAATGAAATTATAAAGGCTATTGGAACTTTGTCCAAAAACAAAATCGGCGCGTTAATAGCTATAGAGAGAGAGGTGGGTCTGGATAATTTTATAGAAACCGGAACGAGATTAAATGCGGATGTGACAAGTGAATTGATATGCACCGTATTCTGGCCTGGTTCTCCTTTGCATGACGGAGCCGCCATTATTCAGGAGCAAAAAATGATTGCGGCGGGTTGTTTGCTCCCGCTTACTGAGAATATGGAGCTTTCAAAGAGCCTCGGCACACGCCACAGGGCAGGTATTGGGCTGACAGAAGAAACCGATGCCATCGTTATTATTGTATCAGAAGAAACCGGCGCTATCTCAACCGGGTTCAAAGGTGCGTTGAATCGGGACATTGATGAGAAAGGATTGAAAAAGATACTCGACGAACTCTCTACCGAAAGATTTGGTATCGCCAGGAGTCAGCACGCGTGATCAAAGAAATATTTACCGGCAATATCCTCACAAAATTCATGGCCCTGGTTATGGCGGTTGCGCTCTGGCTTTATGCAATTAACCGGCAGACAGAAGATGTGACGGAAGTGGTTAAGTTGAACGTTTCTGTTCCTGAAGGCATTACCGTACTCGAACAGAGCCCTGAGGAGATAACTGTACATCTGCGGGGACCGCAAAGTATAATCGAAAGCGTTGAAGATATGATAAAAGACCGGAAAATCCAGGCTCGGTACGTCGTAAAGGAATCGCCGGAAGGCATAGAAGATCAGGTGAAGCAAACGATTCCCATAACGAGAGAACACCTGAATCTACCCAACACCGTCAAATTGGTATCCATTTATCCTGGTAAATTCGATATAGTACTCGGTAAATTACAGCAAAAAAAATTAAAGGTCAATTTACAAAAGAAAGGTGAACCAGCCATTGGATATGCGATTTCAAATGAATTCGTATTTCCGGGAGAAGTCGAGGTAGTTGGTCCTCTCAATATGTTAAAAGAGGCTTCTTTTATTAATACAGTACCAATCGATATTGGAGGAATTACGATAGACCAGAACCGTACGTTCCCCTGGAGGATTGGAATTGACCAGAAAGTAATCGTAAAACGAGGCGATAAAAACGTTTCTGTGCCCGTTACGTGTAACGAAGAATTGCAGGTTTGGTTACAAATCGTTGAACAACAAGATACACGATTCTTCGAGAAGACAAAGATCAAGGTAATGAGACCTGCGGAGTATCCCTATGAGATCAAACTACAGGATGAATATGCCAATATAAGGGTAAGAGGCCCCAAACTTGTATTGGATAAGCTCAATACTGAAGACGTTGTATTATATATTGATGTTACCTCATTAAAACCGCCGGGACCTTACAAACAACCAATAAAATGTGATTTACCGAAAAACGTGGAACTTGTTGATAAATTACCGGAAGTACGTTTGGACATCCGCGAAAAAATGCGTTCTTTGGAGGTAAAATGATACAATTAGGTGTAAATATAGACCATGTTGCCACGATACGACAGGCCAGAAAGACATTCGAACCTGACCCTGTGACGGCCGCCTCACTTGCAGTTCTTGGGGGTGCAGATGTTATTACCGTACACCTGAGGGAAGATCGAAGACACATCCAGGATCGTGATGTCAGATTGCTCAGAGAAACGATATTTACCAAGCTGAATCTCGAAATGTCAACAGCACAAGAGATAATAGATATTGCGATGAAAACAAAACCTGAACAGGTTACCCTTGTACCGGAAAAAAGACAGGAGATTACGACAGAGGGCGGATTAGACGTTATATCTCAAAAAAAGACCATTATGGATGCAATCAAAAGATTTAAAGACGCCGGCATCATGGTCAGTCTCTTCGTCGACCCGGAAGAAAATCAGATAGCCGCATCAAAGGACGCAGGCGCACAGTATATTGAATTGCATACGGGAAATTATGCGAATGCAAAAGATATGGCTACCAGGAATAAAATGATTGAAAAGCTTCAGGCTGGCGTGAAGGCGGCTCAAAAATTGGGATTGCGCGTAAATGCAGGACACGGGCTGACGTATCAGAACGTCGGATTACTCGTAGAATCCCTGGATGTTAAAGAATTGCATATTGGGCACAGCATTGTGTCACGAGCGGTCTTTGTGGGAATCAAGCAGGCGGTTTCAGAGATGAAAGAGTTGATTTTTAAACATAATTTAGCAAGAAAATTCACGGTGTGATGAAAATAGGTAAAGGAAGCATTGTTTATACCAG
>JAUSDH010000043.1 GCA_030650655.1 Candidatus Brocadiaceae bacterium | reverse complement strand
ATCCGCACATCCCCAGTCCGTTTGGTGAAATGGATGGCATCAAAATATTCCAGCAGCGGGATCGCATATTTACGGGAGGTTTTGGTTAAGTCCCTGAACTGTGCCGCGCTGATGGGGCCTTGTTTTTTGATATATTCCCTAAGGTTTTCCTTTAATTTGTCGAGTACCATTGTGTGAAAACAAAGACCCTTTTCTACCCCAATAATCTTTTTCTGTTCAATAAGCAATGGGATGACTGCCTTACTAGAAGCGCCAAAATTTGTATACACTTCTTCCATTGAAGGGGGAGTAAACCCCGCCTTTAAAAAAAGCCCTTCAATCTTATCCGCAATACCCTTATCTTGTGTTGATACCTCAATTTTAAAATTCGCCAGAGATAATTTGTTGTCGGTAACTTTAACTGCCTTTTCATTCCTTAAGGAAGTGAGCACTGCGGTAACTAATAAGGGGTTTATATTTTTACCCAGAAGTGTTTTTAGATGTGTCTCGTCAGTCCCAATTTTTAAAGGGTTCCCTTTGTGAAATGCCTTGAGTGTATCCAAAATCCGTTCCTTTAAAGACGAAATAACATCTCTATGAACAATAACGTTTTTACCGTCTATAGTAAATTTTAAAAGTATGCCCTTAGTTATCAATTCTTCAATAACACCCTTTGCAATTGAGGGATGAATATTAACTCTCCTTGATACATCATCAATAGTAAGGGCGAACGGACGTTCGCCCTTACGGACGACATTATTTAAATAAACCTGCTCTACAATATCAGAAAGATTACCGCTAGCCAGAATCTTTAGGGTTTTCAGGGACTCTTCTTTAAAACGTTTCAATCGTGTTGTGTTGTACCCAAGCACCTTGCCTCCGCCAATGGTATAAGCTGGCGAATATGACCGAATGATGAACCGGTCTTCTCTTTCGGTCGTAATAAAATTTTCCAGAAGAAACTGACACAAGGCCTCTTCGCCAGGGTTCAATATATCTATGTCCAACAGTATAATACGCCCCATGACCTCCGAAGTATTCACGTGGAAACGTATCCTTGCCCTGTTTTTGAGTGGCTTTTTTGCACTTTTAATCAATCGTAATGAGGCATCCACAATTTTGGTGAGTTGTAAATATCCTGGAATTGAAAGTTCGTAACCGCGTTTGATCTCAGTTGATTTGATTCCGGAGAGATTGATCGCCGCCCGCTGTCCAGCAAAGGCTGTATTTACACGTTCTCCGGTCACTTCAACCCCTCTCACGCGCACAATTGTTTTGACGGGAAATATTTCTATTTCATCCTCTACTGAAATTTGGCCGCCCATAATAGGCCCGGTTACAACACACCCATATCCTGCTATGGTGAAAGACCTATCGATAGGCAACCGAAATACACGAGCATCATCGTGAGTTTTTATTTGTGCGAGGAGGTTTTTTATGATCGTTTTACAGGTTTCAATCCCCTCACCAGTAACCGTAGAGACAGGCACAATGGGTGCATCTTCCAGTGAGGTACCTTTCAAAATATTTTTTATATCTTCCTGCACTACGGCAAGCCATTCATCGGTTACCAGGTCTTTTTTCGTCAGCGCAATAAGTCCATGCCGGATCCCCAGGAGATTGATAATTTCCAGGTGTTCAGTGGTTTGTGGCATAACGCCGTCATCAGCGGCAATGACGAATAAGACAAGATTGATGCTGGTTGCGCCTGCCAGCATGTTTTTGACGAAACGCTCATGTCCCGGTACGTCTACAATGCTGACCCTATGACCTGAATCGAGGTCGAGATAGGCATAGCCCAGATCTATGGTCATCCCCCGCTGTTTCTCCTCAGGCAGCCGGTCGGTATCAATTCCTGTCAACGCCTTTACGAGGGACGTCTTTCCGTGGTCTATATGACCTGCCGTACCAATAATGATATGTTCAACGTTATGAGTATTCATGATTCGTGGAGACGATGATTGTTTCATATGTCTATCGTGTTGAAATTTATACTCGTTCCCAAACTCTCAGACTGAGGCGTTCTTACTTTCCCCTCTAAAAAGAGGGGATTAAGGGGACACCTTAACCTTGGTTCCTTTGGGAGGAAGGCATTTTCATCCCCTTCTATGGGCTATCCCGAAGCCACCTGCTCCGCGGGTTGATTCTTTACTTGAGTTAATGCAAGTTAGCGATCATATTTAAAATTGTTCAGAAAACGTGTTCACTGATAAAACGTGAATGGTTATCCTAAAAAGCTCCTGATCTTTCCTGCTGCGACCATGTTTTCAGTAATAGTATCTTCTTTCCTGGAAAGAGTAGCTTGAATGATTTGAGTAGTATATTCGCTATGAAGCAGGTTCTCCGTGTGTTTTACCAAGCCTAATACTTTCTCGATATCCTTTGCAATCTTCGGAGATATTAATTTTGTGACATCTTTATTGTAATAAGAGGCAACCAGTGAAATATCTTCTAAGAAGGCAGGGTATGCAATTTTAAGAAACGATAAGTCCTTTTCAGTCAGATAATGCAATCCCAGGAGTTCTGGCGGCAAACCAATCGAATAGAGTGCTGCGCAAAAAGAAATTACCCTTGGTAAGGTAATTCCGCCCACGTTTCTTGAATAACCGAAAAGTCCAATATGTAATTTACGCATCCTCCGCCGGGGAACAAATCTGGCTATTTCGTTAATCAAAGGGGCGAGTTCTTTTATCTGCTCTCTGTAAGCCGACGCTAGTCTTTCGGTAATATCTAAGGCTATTTCCTCATCTATAATATTTGGAATTGTCCTCGTGTGGTTATTCATCTTTTCGATAGCCTTTCTTACCAGTCCTTCATCATAATCGTATTTGAATGCCGATTGAATGGTAAAAGTCTGTACACTGGGATGTTCATTGAGGCATTCGTTTACATTCATTGGTGTCAGGTTACCACGGAAGAGGTTCGAGCCCAATCCCAGAATAGGATAAATGGGGATCTTAATTCTTTCTTGCAGTGCATGAAGTCTCTGTAAAGTAATTTTGACTACCAATATGGCTGGAAGCAAGCCGTAGTTCAATGCAGGGTCTGAGCGACCGAGAAATACCCTCTGGTATGGGAATTGTTTATCCTTCAGATAGCTTTGTACCATAGTATCAGCAGAGAGCATGTATGGAATGTCCTCAAATAGCGGGATGACCTCTATGGTTTCCGGTTTAAACTCACCAATCCATTCCTTAATGGTAATGTCATTTTCAAAACATTTTTTATGTTGTTTCCCTACTACAAAGTCACGGTAATAATAGTATACGCGATTTATTGATTCTGTATTGGTAGTCATGGGGAGGATGACTTCAAAGATGGGAGGTATATTATCATCTCCGTAAAACAGGCTTGCAGTATCGTATGAACGTGGTGCGCTTTCCAATGTTTCCAGAAGAATCTTAGCCTCGTTTTTTTCCACCATAGGATTGGGTACTCGTAAGGTAATAAAGAGATCCTTACCGATTCTTCGGTTTTTGAAAAAATTGTCGTAACGTGTGAGTAGCTTCTTGATGACAAACTCATCGACTTCTTTTCCCTCGCAGTCCCACATTTGTTCCTCACATCGCAAATGTGAAAATACATAATATGCCTCTTTAATTTCGTCTTCTCCCAAAAAGGACGTCCCTTCAATAAAGAATGGCATAGTTACATTATCGGGATGCTGCGTGCTCATTGTCCGTGGTACTTTTCTCATGCCTCTGACCTCTTAACACAAATGTCTTCCATTAAGTATTTGTACGAAAGTAATAACTAAGAAACCTAAATTATGCCTTCGGCGACTATTTCTATATTGCATGTAGTGGCAATTCATGAATTGCCACTACAAGACTCGTCCTCGTGTAAACGGGGATTAAAATTCCTGAACATTAAAACTACCTTATGCCCGAAGGGGCGAAAGAAAAGGATGCTTATCATGGCCGGGACATTTACCTTTCCAGGAATTAATTTTGTATTGAGCACGAAAAACAGCATGCCCTTTCGCCCCTTTGGGGCTTATGTTTTTTGTTATTCAATTTCAGGGGGCTTCACCCCGTTAGATATTGTGTTGTAGTGAGTAGCGTGACTTTGGAAAAACTTGTGAGTTTCCATTGTGTCTCCTATTCGATATCTGTTATCTAACGGGGTGAACCCCCTGCTATATCCTGACGGCCTTTTAGGCCTGAAAATTGAAAAATTTTATATCATGCCCGGAGGGCAGAAAGGTTATAGCCAGAGGCGGTAGCCCCCCATATGCATTAAATGAGGCATGGACAAACAAGTTTGTCCATGCCACCCTAAAACCCGCATAAATAAAATTAAAATTCTTATACAATTAAATTATATAAAAAAACACCTTACTTTCATTAAATTATTTAAAAAATATAAGAGTGTAAGATAGGTAAATACTGTTCTATTGTATGGTTAATACCCTTGTTGTTATGTTATCACACAATACCTGAAAAATGTCTTGAATAGCAGAGTTAGCCAACAAGCAACAGCATTATATCCATCACGTTCGTCCTGGTAGGATCTGTGACTATGAGGTCATTCAGCCCTTTGAAGAAAGAATACGAGTTATTATCATCAAGATATGTTTCCGGGTCCATTTTTATTCTCTTTGCACGCATAACGGTAGAACCGTCTGCGATAGCGCCAGCGGCATTGGTGTTCCCGTCTATACCATCCGTACCAGCGCTCAGAACGACCGTATTTTCTAATCCGTCAATTTCCATCGCCGCAGATAAAACAAGCTCCTGGTTTCTGCCACCCATGCCATTCCCATGGACTCTGACCGTAGTTTCTCCGCCGGCAATAATACAAGCAGGCCTTTTGACCGGACCTCCATAACGATGGATTTCCTTGGCAATGGCACTAAATACCTTGGCTACTTCTCGTGCCTCGCCTTTTATATAAGAAGAGAGTATGGACGTGTTATATCCCAACTCTATCGCTTTTTGGTAAGAGGTATTTAACGCTGTACGGTTGTTTCCGATTATTATATTATGAATCTTATCAAATATTTTATCTGTTGATTTTGGTGTCTCTTCAATCGTACCATCCAGGCCATTTTGGATATGTTTGCTGATGGAGATGGGGATTCTATGAAATAAGTCATATTTCATTAGGATCATTTTACAATCCATGAAAGTGCTGACATCCGGCGATGTTGGCCCAGATGCAATAGCGCTGAGTGTGTCATTTACCACATCAGATAATATTAGGGATATGATTTCAGCTTTGCATATCTTTACTAATCGACCGCCTTTCACCTGTGAAATGTGCTTACGTATGGCATTGACTTCGTCAATACGTGCCCCGCTATTGAGAAGTAATTTGGTTATTTTCTGAATGTCCTCCAAAGATATACCGTCACATGGCAACTCAAAAAGTGCGGAACCACCGCCAGATATCAGGCAAAATACAAGGTCGTTTTTCTCAGCATCTTTTAAAAGTTGGATAATTTCTAGCGTACCTTTTATACTGGCCTCGTCAGGAATCGGATGCCCAGCCGCGTTAACTTTAATAATTTTGCATGGTGCAGCATAACCATTTCGTACATTGACGATACCTGCCGTTATCCTTTCCATGAGCAGTTCTTCAAGCGTTGCAGCCATAAAGCCACTTGCTTTACCAAATCCAACAATATAAATATTTTTATATTTGTCGAGATTATAAACCCTGTCTCCAATCTTTAATAAATTACCTTCAAGAAGAAAAAAGGTTCGAATCCAAATATCAGGGTTTGCAGCTTTTAAACCCGCATAGAATATTTCTAATGCGTTTTTCTTTAAAATATTTAAGGTATTCACGTGTTTGCCCCAGCAATAATCCAATATCAAAATATTGGTTTTTATAGCAGTCGTTATACATTGTCAAGCTTAATCTTATTTCTTGCTTTCCTTATGAGTAGAATAGTTTTATAATAAGAGTTTGTATTTTTGACTTTTAGCAAGAGTCTATTTTTCCAAAGGAATGTGATAGGAGAGTGAGCATGTCCAATGAACATGTTATAAATGGAAATAAGTTCGATACGAATGAACTAATGTCCCTTATTAATACAGAGCAGTACGATAAGATCGAAGAATCGTGGCTGGGAATTGTCGAATCCAACAACAAGGATCTCCAGGCTCTTTTTGATGTGGTTGACCTTCTTATAAAACGGGAAGAACGAAAACGGGCGCATGAATTCCTGATGATGCTTGTACCTTATTACAAACAAAAAGGGCTTTATCAGGAGGTTTTAAAGGTGTTAAAAAGGGTATTGGAATGTAATCCAAAAGAAAAAGGATTAGCACTTGAGATTGCTGAGTGTTATTCAAATATATATAAAGATAGACCATATGCGAATGATCTGGTCGAAAAGACTGGTATAGCTGCTGGACTTGATATTCAAGGTGCTATGAAAAAGTTAGAGAAGTATTTTTATTTGGATCGCGGCGATTATGTCTATCACAAGAGTTGGGGAGTAGGTGAAGTTGTCTCTGTTGACGCAGACAACGAAAAGGTAAATATAAATTTTGAAAAGAAGAGTAACCATAGCATGGCTATGGATATTGCCCCAGAAATATTGCAGAAACTGGAAAGGGGTGATTTACTGGCAATGATCTATGCCCAAAAAGACGTATTGAATAAAATGATTAAAGAAGATCCTGTGGGCTTGATTAAACTGACTTTAAAATATTTTAAAGGAAAGGCATCAGTATCTCATGTAAAAAACCGCCTCATATCAGGTGTCATGCCAGCAGAGGAATGGAGCAAGTGGTGGACAAGCACAAAAAAATTGCTCAAAAAAGACCCTTATATAAAACTCACCGATGGCACTCCTACCACCTCCTTTATGGAGTTCCGTTCTTCACCAATGACACACCATCAAGATATACTCGAAAGATTAACCCCTATCCAGGAAATCAGCAAAAAGATAGAAATTGCAAAAAAGTATATTTCCGAAACGAAAGGTACCGAACTATGCAAAGAAACCTTAAATGAAATTACCAATCTTTTCCTTAAAGAGGCGGATAAATTATATGGGACACAGCTTTCACTCGCTATCGAATGCCTTTTACTTCTTGAAGAGGTACAGGGTTATCTCAATGAAGAACCAGGAAAATACATAAACAATGTCGAGGCATTTGTCCGTGCAGAGGAGAACCCTTCCGAACTCGTTAATAATATGAGTATATTAGAATACAGAAAACAAGTTCTCGGAATAATAAAAAAGGTCAAGCCGGAAAAATGGCAGGATGAATTCATTTCCATATTTTTTATCAATAGCGGAAACCTCTGGGAATTCCTTGTCAAAGACCTTATTGCAGAAAACAAGCAGCACTCCATAGAAGAAATAGCCTTAAAGGTATCCAACCATTTCAATGCATATCCGGAACATTACATCTGGTTTTGTAAAAATGGAATGCAGGGGCGGTATGCCGAACTTTATCAAAATGTTGATTCCGCTACCATGTTTAATCGGTTAATTGAATTATTGAACAACATTTATTTTAAGATTCAGAAAGGACGTGACGGAGATTTAAAGACCATCTTCAACAAGATCGTAAATCTCCTGGAAGACAAAGGTACTGATTATGCCATAAATATTCTGAGTGATGCAAATGCGGAGAGTATTTTTGATATTGTCTCCAGTAGTAAGGGTTTGGAAGATTGGTTCAAGGTTTCTATTGAAAATGCAATTCGCGACCGTTTCCCTGACCTGTTTGAAGAACCAGGCATCCCAACACTGGATGAAAATAAAATTTATGTTACGAAAGAAGGGTATGAAAAGAAAAGGATAGAATTCGATCATCTCATGAATGATGAATTTTCAGAGAATGCGCGTGATCTTGGTGAAGCCATTAGTCGCGGTGACCTCAGAGAAAATGCAGAATATAAGGCAGCTAGGGAAAAACAGGCAATGCTTGTAGGAAAGGCAGAACGCATGAAAGCAGAATTACAGAAGGTTGTCATTATTGAACCACACTCCGTTAACTCCGACATGGTGTCTCCTGGTACCAAAGTTACCTTAAGGCATGAGGGAAAGAGAGAATTAGAAACATATACAATATTAGGTCCATGGAATGTCGATATCGAAAAGAATATTATTTCTTATTTGTCGCCCGTCGGAAAAGGACTGCTGAACAGAACGGTAGGAGAAATAATAAATATCAAGCTTCCCGAAGGAGAATCCACGTATGAGATTATTAAAATTGAAAAGGCGTTATAAATAAATTAGACCATTTATTCTGAATAACCTGACGAAAGTTCTCGTTATTAAAAATTTTAATAACGATATAAAAGATCTTATT
>JAUSDH010000038.1 GCA_030650655.1 Candidatus Brocadiaceae bacterium | reverse complement strand
GTTTGCAATTTCACTGTTAAGAGGATTCTGTCACTTCATTAAGAATACAATAGTTCCTTAATAAAAATATTTTAACATTCCTGGTAAATAATTTAGGCTGCATTCGGCGACGATTTTTAAGCTCCCCTCTAGAAAGAGGGGGCCGGGGGGTGTTCCGGTAAACTTACACACCCCTTTATCCCCTCTTTCTAGAGGGGAATCATAAAAGATTGGAATTCCTTAACATAGATTTGGGTGCTATGCATATAGATACTGATATTTTAATTGTTGGCGGTGGAGCGGCAGGTTGTTTTGCCGCCGTGGAGATTTACAAAAATTTGCCAAACTGCCGGGTGGTTATTATGGAAAAGGCCCACATTGAACGCAGCGGTTGCCTTGCCATGGGTTTGAATGCCATTAATGCATATCTGCATTCCGGACAGACGCCTGAGTCTTATGTGTCGTATGTGGAGCGGGAGTTTGAGGGTGTAATAAGAAAGGACCTTGTCTATACCATTGCGCAAGGGCTGAATGAGGCAGTTAAGGATGTAGAAAAGATGGGGCTTCCGATCGAGAAGAATGAGGATGGTAGTTACAAGAAAAGGGGGAAGCGTAGTATCCGTATCTTTGGTGAACGGTTGAAACCCATACTGGCAGAGGCTGTATCAAAAACCTGTACCCAGGTGTTAAATCGCGTTGTGGCGACAAATTTTATCTATCATGGTGAACGTATCTGCGGGGCATTTGGATATGGGATTAAGGACAGCACGTTTTATGTGGTTCGCGCGAAGGCTGTAATTGTTGCTACAGGAGGGGCGTCTGGTTTATATAGACCTAACAATCCCGGGGAAGCTCGACACCTCATGTGGTACTGCCCGTGGAATGCGGGGACGGGATATGCCATGGGGATACGTGCAGGAGCAGAGATGACCGGCTTTGAGAATCGTTTCATTGCCCTGCGTGTTAAGGACGTGCACGCCCCGACAGGCACTATTGCTGTCGGAGTTCATGCAAAACAGATCAATGCACGCGGTGAAGATTATCTGGAACGCTACTATAAACACCTGGGAGGAAATAAATGCCTCACGCAACACAGGCTTTTGGCCACAGTTGAAGAGACGAAGGCAGGGAGAGGTCCCTGCTATTTGGATACGACCACATTGAATGATGCAGACGAGAGGCGGCTAAAAGAAGATTTTTTGAATATGAATCCACAGATCATCCTTTTGTGGGCAAGCGAGGGTATGGATCCTCGAAAGAAACCTGTGGAAATACAGGGGACGGAGCCTTTTGTTGTGGGTGGTCATTGTCAGTCCGGCTACTGGATCGATAAAGAGAGAAGGACAACATTAAAGGGTCTTTATGCAGCAGGAGAGGTGGCAGGCGGCGCACCCAAAAAATATGTAAGTGGTAGCTGGGTTGAAGCGCGTATTGCTGCAACAACTGCCTTAGAAGACATACAAGGAGTGTCTTTAGAGGAAGTGAATAGCGAGTTAATTCACACTGAAAAATCAAGGGTTTTGACTCCTTTAACGAAAAAGTCAGGGATATCTCCATCGGAAGTACGCGAACGGCTGCAAAAGATTATGGATGAATATGCCGGTGGTATTTCCATGAATTACGCACTCCATGAGGAGAGATTGCTGGAGGCAAGACGGTTATTAAAATGTCTCAAAGGACGCCTGAAAGACATAACAGTAATAAATAATTATAACCTGGTTGAGGCATTAGAATGTATTGATAGGGTCGATGTTGCAAGGGTAGTGGCAGAACACCTCATCTACCGTAAAGAGACAAGATGGGCATGCTACCAGACACGACTAGATTATCCGAAGAAAGATGACAGCCGGTGGCTTACGTTCGTTAATTCTATTTATAATTCAGAAACAGATGAGATAAAAATGGTAGAAAGACCTTTATGCTAGTTTTTTAATTTAGAACAGGTGTTTATGGCGCAAGGTGCAATTTTCGAAAGTGGCGTGTAATGAGTATCTTTATTGATGAAAATATCTGTAACGGCTGCAAGGGTTTGCCCGAGGCACGGTGTGAACGCATCTGTCCAGGGAATTTATGTTACCGTAAGGAAAATATGAAGGCGGCGATTCGTGATCAGTCTGCTTGCTGGACCTGCGCCTGTTGCGTGAAGGAGTGCCCTGTGCAGGCGATTGAGTTGAGACTGCCTTTTCAGGCTTGCAGCAATGGCGCTTCGTTAAAAGCGAGGCTGAAGCGCGACAAAACGATTTGGACGGTTTGGGATGCCGGGGGGCATCAAGAGGAATTTATTATTCAGGCAAGGTGTTTGAAAGGAGATAAATGATAGATGGTTAAGAATATTGACCCTCATGGGGGAAAGCTTATAAAGAGGATCGTTCCCGCGGAGGAACGAGAAGCATTAGTGGATAAGGCTACACATTATGATATGAAAAAAATCCAGCTTAATTCCCGGGAGATGTCGGATCTTGATATGATTGCGGTCGGAGCAATGAGCCCTCTGGAAGGATTTATGTGCAAGGCAGATTATGACAATGTGGTAGACAATATGCGTTTAGCGAGTGGTTTGCCATGGTCCATTCCAATCGTACTTTCTGTAACAAAAGAAAAGACAGAAGGACTCAAACCAGGGAAGGATGTTGCCCTTGTGGATCAGGCTAATGAAGTGGTTGCAGTTCTTCATTTGGAAGAAATTTTTCACCACGACAAGCAAAAAGAATCTTTAGAGGTTTATGGCACAGATGATGAAAAGCATCCAGGTGTGGATTATGTTTGTAAAATGGGCGAGTATCTCCTGGGTGGTAAGATAAGTGTTGTTAATAGGGCAAAACCCAGCAATTTTTCAACATACAGGTTGGACCCGGCAGAAACCAGGGAATTGTTCGTAAAAAAGGGATGGAGGCGGGTGGTTGGATTCCAGACTCGTAATCCAGTGCATCGTGCGCATGAATATATCCAGAAGTGTGCGCTGGAAATAGTCGATGCCATACTTTTGCACCCTTTGGTAGGAGACACAAAAAGTGATGATGTTCCCGCAGATGTTAGAATTAAGAGTTATGAAGTTCTTTTAGAAAAATATTATCCCAAAGACAGGGCGATGTTGTCCGTTTTTCCGGCCGCTATGAGGTATGCAGGACCGAGAGAGGCGATCTTTCATGCCCTGGTGAGAAAAAACTATGGCTGTACACATTTTATTGTGGGCAGAGATCACGCAGGGGTGGGAAGTTATTACGGGACGTTTGACGCTCATTATATCTTTGATGAATTTGACCCGCAGGAGATAGGCATTACCCCATTATTTTTTGACCATACGTTTTATTGTAAATCCTGTAACGGTATGGCCTCTTATAAAACATGCCCTCACGATTCGTCCAATCACGTTATTTTGAGTGGGACAGAAGTTCGCAAAATGCTGAGCGCAGGACAAGCTCCACCGCCTACCTTTACAAGACCGGAAGTGGCAAATGTGCTGAGTGAATATTATCAAAAGTTAAAATAAATTTGATTGTATAGGAATTTTCGTTTTATTTATGCGGGTCCCAGGGTGGCATGGATTATTCCCCTCTTGGGAGGGGTTAGGGGTGGGTTCCCATAAGCGCTAAGTTGTTTTTGATATTTTTTACATGGAGTCCAATATAGAATATCGAACAAGGAATAATGACTGTCGAAGGATAAGAGAATATTTGATCTTGAAGAACGCTTAGTAGATTTTGCCGTAAGAATTATTCGTACAGCGGAATCCTTGCCAAAAACAAGGGCGGGAAATCACATTGCCGGGCAACTTATTCGTTGCGGTACGTCACCCGCTCCCAATTATGGTGAAGCTCAAAGTGCAGAATCTCGTTCTGACTTTATACACAAGATGAAAGTCTGCCTTAAGGAGTTGCGTGAAACAAGGATATGGTTATTGATGATTGTAAAAGCCAATCTCATAAAGCCGACATCAAAGCTTGAACCACTGATTCATGAGAATAATGAGCTTATTTC
>JAUSDH010000037.1 GCA_030650655.1 Candidatus Brocadiaceae bacterium | reverse complement strand
AAAAGCTACGCATCCTCCCGTTGTCCCTCCCATCAAGGGAGGGATTATCTTTAATTCGCGTAGTCGCCGAAGGCCTAATCAATGATACCACATTCAAGACCTACTATCGACGAAGCTGATATTCTGGACGTTGCAAGCGTCCTCCGTTCCGGAAACATTGCACAAGGGAGTGTGGTCGAAAAATTTGAACAGGAACTTGCCGGTTATATTGGCGTGAAGAGTGGTGTTGCAACCTCTTCAGGCACTGCAGCCCTCCACCTCGCCTTAATCGTACTGGATATTACCAGAAAAGACACAGTTGCCCTGCCCAGTTATGTATGCACGGCAGTCCTGAACGCCGTTAATTATGTAGGCGCTTCCCCTCTCCTGATTGATACTCATCCAGATACGTTCAATATGGATGTTGAAGATTTAAAAAGGAAATTGACACCACAAGTCAAAGCCATTATTGTTCCGCACTCATTTGGTCTTGCCTCAGATTTGGAAGAAATCATGGCCCTGGGTATTCCGGTGATTGAAGATTGTGCCCAATCTATCGGGGCTACATACAAAAACAAGCTAACAGGGTCGTTCGGTAACATTTCCATTTTTTCTTTTTATGCCACCAAGATGATTACTACTGGTGAGGGAGGTATGGTTGTATCGAACTCAGAAGAATTTTTGGGGAAGATAAGGGACTTAAGGGATTACGACAATAAGGGGAATTACGGTACACGATATAATTATAAAATGACGGATTTCCAGGCCGCGTTGGGACTTTCCCAATTAAAAAAATTAAATCACTTTATTGAAATACGCAGAAAAATTGCACAAAGATACAATATTGAACTTAAAAATTTCTGTTCTTTGCCTGTTAATCATGGTAATGACAGTAAACACATATATTATCGCTATACCATTAAGTTGCGTCGTGATGTAGAAAGCTTCTTGAAATTATCGAAAGAGAAAGGTATAAATTGTGAAAGGCCTGTATTTAAACCACTGCATCGGTATTTGAATTTGTCAGGTTTTACCAGTACGGATAGAGTTTGGGAAAAGGCCGTATCGATTCCAATTTATCCAACGCTTACAGAAAAAAACATACATATTATTATTGAATTTATTAAAAGTGCAGTAACAGGACTATAAAATTAAATTGTATCGGAGTTTTAATTTTATTTATGCGGTTTTTGGGGTGGCGCTGGTAGGACAAGCGTCTCGCTTGTCCTGTATCCGTTTATTGCTTTTGTTTTGGTCAACCGAGACGGTTGACCTACCAATTTCTTCTCATTTAAAGAGTTTTAAAGATTCTGCGATTTACATACAGTGCGAAAAGTTTTATGGAAACTAAACAGATAATCCGTATTTATTCATTCATTATTTTTCCTCTCCTTGTCTTTCTCCTTATTCCAGGTGTGCAAAAAAGTTTCGAGTCTAACCATTTTCTCTGGCTTTATATCCTCATATTTTCTTATATAATTTCAAATATCACGACGCCTGTTGTAAGGGCAATTGCGGCTCATTTCAATGTCGTTGACAAACCGGGCGGACGCAAGATTCATTCTAACGCCACACCACTTATGGGGGGAGTAGCGATTTACACGGCCTTTGCTATTACCATTCTCCACAATGACGTGTATTCACTTGAATTAAAGGGAGTAGCCATCGGTGCAACGATCGTTTTTATCATGGGACTTATCGACGATATAAAATCACTCCCTGCAGCCTTAAAGCTAGCCGTTCAAATTATAGCCACATTTGTTATGATCCGATGTGGTGTCGTCGCGGATTTCCTGCCAAATACCTGGTGGGGTCACTTGTTTGAAATACTACTCACCATGCTTTGGGTGCTAGGGATTACCAACTCTCTCAATTTTTTTGATGGCATGGACGGACTGGCAACAGGATTGACAGTCGTAAGCTCATTATTTATCGGACTTCTTGCCATCCAGTCGGGGCAACAGTATCTCATGTATCTTTCCATTGCGCTCCTAGGCAGCAGTCTCGGATTCCTTCCGTACAATCTGAGATATAAGCAAACTGCCAGTATTTTTCTGGGTGACGGCGGCAGCACCTTTATGGGATTCATGCTTGCCAGCCTGACAGTCATGGGAGGATGGGGAGCGAAAGAGCCTATTAAGGCTTATGCAATGCCCGTGCTCGTTTTAGGGATACTCATTTTTGATATGCTTTATACCACGATTACACGCGTTAAAAACAAACAGATATCCAATTTCGGTGAATGGCTAAGTTTTACCGGAAAGGATCACCTGCATCATCGGCTGGAGATGCTTGGATTTACGAGAAAACAGACAGTTTTCTTTATATTCTTCATTGCGGCCAGCTTGGGTCTGGGCGCCCTGGTATTGAGGAATGGAAACACCCTGGATGCCTTACTCCTCTCATTCCAGGCCGTACTTATCTACATGGTAATTGTAACCCTGATGATACGGAAAAAGAATACAAACAATCTTTAGGTATAGCGTTAATCCTTGTGAGTTTGTACCAATATTTTGGTTTACATGTCATTGCGAGCGGAGCGAAGCAATCTCGTCTTTGTGATTGTCTGAAAAATAAGGGATTGCTTCAGTCGTTCCTCCTTCGCAATGACGTGGTAATCAACTTTTCGCACGTGCTCTTGTAGTTGGCATCAAGCAAATGACTGTTCATGCATAATATTTGAATACTAACGTTATTTCACCACAATATTCACCAGTTTTTTGGGAATGATAATGATATTGACGACTTTCTTGCCATCTAAAAATGTCGTAATGCGTTCATCGCCCAATACGCGCTTTTTCAATTCATCCTCACTGATATCAATAGGCACAGACAGATGGCTTCGGACTTTGCTGTTGACCTGGATAACGATTTCTACCGTCTCCTCTTGAATGGCATTCTTGTCGTATGAAGGCCATGAATGATGAAAGATACTCGGTTTGTGTCCCATGATCTCCCACAATTCCTCGCTAATATGCGGAATTAATGGCGCCATTAACAAAAGGATCGTCTCCATGGTGTGGCGGAATACATTAAAATTAAGCTCTTCCGCTGCATTGTGAGGGATAACGACATGAAACGAATCTACATTGTTTAGTAACTCCATCACTGAAGCGATGGCGGTATTGAAATGCCAGGAAGTTTCCAAATCTTCTGTAACCTTTTTAATCGTCTGGTTCGTCAGGCGGTAAAGGGTCTTTGCCTCAGGCGAAAGTTTCTGGATATGAATCTCCGTCCGTTGTACCTTGGCATACACCTCCTCATAATCGGTAATCTTCTGCCATAGACGATTCAGAAACCGATGAGCGCCAATCACCCCGCGGTCATTCCACTCAGCATCTTTCTGGGGAGGGCCGATAAAAAGGATATAAAGACGCTGCGTATCTGCCCCATATTTGTCAATGAGGATATCAGGACTCACCACATTGCCTCTGGACTTGGACATCTTAGCCCCATCCTTAATGATCATCCCCTGCGTAAAGAGGTGCTTAAAGGGTTCTTTAAAATTGATATAACCGAGGTCGTAAAGTACTTTGGTAATGAAACGTGAATAGAGTAAATGCAGGATGGCATGTTCTACGCCCCCGATGTACTGGTCTACAGGCAGCCACTTATTAACCTTCTCCGTAATGAAAGGTTGATTATCATCCTTTGGTGAAAGATATCGCAGGAAATACCAGCTTGAATCTACAAATGTATCCATGGTGTCCATCTCCCGCCGGGCCATACCGGAACACTTTGGGCAGTTCGTATTGTTAAATGAATCCACTTCTGCCAGGGGACTCATGCCATGCGGCTTAAATTCTACTTTTTCTGGTAACACCACAGGAAGCTGCAATTCAGGCACAGGTAACGTACCGCACTTTTCACAATAAATAATGGGGATTGGCGCTCCCCAGTAACGCTGCCGGGAAATGAGCCAGTCCCTCAATCGATAAGTCACTGCCCTTGCGCCCAGACCTTTTGATTCAAGATATTCAGTAATCTTCCGTATTGCATCTGTGTTGGGCATGCCATTAAAAATATCTGAATTGACCTGTATGCCATCACCGACATACGCCTCCTTCATCGTGTCTGCTTTCAGTTCGACATCCTTCGGCTGAATAACAACCTGAATCGGCAGCTTGTATTTCCTGGCAAACAGGAAGTCACGCTGGTCATGAGCAGGTACTCCCATAACAGCCCCCGTCCCATATTCCATGAGGACATAGTTGGCTACCCAGATGGGGACATTGCTGTTATTGACAGGATTGATAGCGTACTTGCCCGTAAATATACCTTCCTTCTCTGTCCCTTCAGCCGTGCGTTCCACCATACCCTGATTACGCACCCTTTCTACAAAGTCCATCACGGCCTTTTCCTCCGGAGAACCAGAAACCAATTCACCGATAACCGGATGCTCAGGCGCCAGAGAAACAAAGGTCACCCCATAGAGCGTATCAGGACGCGTGGTAAAACAGGGTAATATCTTGCCCGAATCTTCTAGTTTAAAATTGATGCTGACGCCTTCACTTCGGCCGATCCAGTTCGCCTGCATGGTCTTCACGCGTTCAGGCCAGCCGTCCAGGAGAACAAGATCGTCCAGCAGTTTCTGGGCATATTTACTGATACGGAAAAACCACTGCTCGAGGTCGCGCTGCCGTACGGGGGTGTCACAGCGTTCACAGCATCCCTCAACCACCTGCTCATTGGCAAGCACGGTAGCACAGGAAGGACACCAATTCACAGCCGCCTTCTTTTTATAGGCCAGGTTATTTTCGTAAAGTTTCAGGAAAATCCATTGTGTCCATTTATAATAATCAGGATTACAGGAAGTAATCTCTCTGTCCCAATCGTATCCAACGCCCCAACGGTGGAGTTGTCGCTTCATGGCCTTAATATTATTCTTTGTCCAGGCGGCAGGATGAGACCCACCCTTGATGGCTGCATTCTCAGCGGGGAGGCCGAATGCGTCCCAGCCAATAGGTGACAGCACGTTATGACCCTTCATAATCTTGTAACGCGAAACGACGTCGCCGATGATATAATTTCTGCCGTGACCCACATGCAAGGTACCTGAAGGATACGGGAACATGACCAGACAGTAGAATTTATCCTTCGTACTGGTTTCATTGGTGTGGAATAACCCGCGCCCTTCCCAAAATCCCTGCCATTTACCTTCGATATCAGTAAAGTTATACTCCCTCTTTGCCATCCAAAGCTCCTTAAAATCTTCACCACAGAGACACGGAAAAATACTGAAAATATATTCAAGTTGTGCACGGAAATCCCCCTTAAAAAAAGGGGGACTGAAGGGGTTGTCTATACCAATCTAAAACCCGCTTAATTAAAATGAAAATTGCTAAATTCTCTGTGTCTAATCTATTTTGCCATATTTATTCATCATAGCAAAATTGTTGAAGAAGCTAGAATTTTATCAAAATTTCACCCTTAATCAAATTTAAAAATGCAGCAAAGACCTTTATGGTCGGTACTATCTGGAAATAGCTCACACCATAGATCATTTATTGAAATTCAAAATATTAAATCCAGGTTGAAAAGCCTTGACAATAATCATGTATCATGTTATTTTTAACACTAAGAAATTTCAAATCACTGCAGAAAAAAACAGAGAAACAAATTCTGTGTTCTCCGTGCTTTCTGTGGTTAAGAGCATTTAGGTGGGGCTGTGGCGCAGTTGGGAGCGCGTTTGAATGGCATTCAAAAGGTCAGGGGTTCGAATCCCCTCAGCTCCACCAATAAATTCAAGGGTTTCAAGCTTTCTACACTTCTTGTTTTTCCTCAACCGTGACCAAATTGTAACTGAACTCTAAGACTTGAATACCATCACGCAACCTTTCCGGGGAATGATGCAAATATCTTTATAACCCAGCAGCTTTGATAACCACATTCAACATCAAAATGTAAAACATGATGATAAAAATGTTGCACTTCATTATTGAATGTGCTCTCATCAGTTTACTACTTTTAAAAAATATTCACATCAATATGTTACGGTCACGGATGATAAAACTTTAAATATATTCATTCTCCAATCACAATAAAAATTTAATGTAGTCAACTCTAGCGGAATCAAGAGGAACCAATTGGAATTGTCAGAATTGCTAAATTAGATTTCCCGACTCCGCTCGGAATAACGATACACTGAGCGAAGCCGAAGTATGGATACTGTCAAAGGATTACATCTTTTTCCTGTAAGAGTTTCCTGAGCTTTTCTGGCATTGGGGTGGGTCTGCGATTGGCGTTAAGACAGGCTAGTTTGGTAGAACCTTCTGCAATGAGGCTTTTGTCACTTTCACGTATCACTTTATAACTGAATTCTATCGTAGCATGCTTCAGTTCAGAAACACATGTTTGGATAATGAGGACGTCATCGTAATGGGCGGGTGAGCGAAACCGGCAGTGGGCTTCAGTAACCGGGAAATAGATGTGTTCTTTTTCCATCTCTGAATAGGGTAATCCAAGACTCCTCAAATATTCCGTCCGGCCCATCTCAAAATAAACGAAGAAATTGGCATAATAGACGATGCCCATCTGGTCGGTTTCCTGGTAACGAACGCGAGTTTTGATTTCGTGAATTTTCATATGAAAATGGAAAAGGCGCGGTTTTTAAATCGTGCCTTATTGAAAATACCTCTATTCACCGCAAAGGCGCAAAGTATGCGGAGAAAACAATACTTAATATAAAAACGAATACATCAGGTTGCATTCGCCAGCAGCTTATTACCCACAAAACACGCGAAAAGCAGCGATCCTCCCCCTTTATCCCCCTCTGGAGGGGGACAAAGGGGGAGGATATTTTCGTGTCTTTCGTGGGCAAATTGAAATTTCTTAGCGTTACATTATTATTTTCTGCATGCCGTGAGATAGGAATCACTGTATACGTGTTGATTCATAATAATTTCCGCAGTTATCGCAGCATCCATTAAATCCTTGTCAAGCACGTCCATTACAGCGGCATCCAATCCGTACGAAATCCCCATCGTCAGGAATATACGGGCTAAAAGCTTTTTTTCCTTCGTCCCCTGTGAGAAATTGCTCAATCCAACGTTCCTGTGCGGCGGCGGATCAGAAATCATTTTAATCTGATTGAAGATGTCAAACATGAGCGCAGGCTGCTTCTGATCGACATTAATAGGGAAGAGCACGGGATCAATATAGATCTTTGAGAGGTCAAACTCATGCTCTACCGCCTTTTCCACAATCGTCATAGCAATCTCCATGCGGCGTTCAACATCCTGAGGAATACCGCATTTGTCCATCGTGAGACACATCAGTGATGCATTATATTCCTTTGCTATGGTCATGTATTTGTCTAACTCTTCAGGGTCTCCTTTTGAAGAATTGATCAAGACCTCGTTCTTGATTACCGATAAACCCGCCTTCAATACATCAAATTTCTGGCTATCAATGGCAATCGGTGTCTTTACGGTATCCTGAATCACTTCAATCAGCCATTTCATTGCCCCTGCAGGATCGGCAGTAGCTGTTCCCACGTTTACGTCCAGGAAGCTCGCCCCTGCTTCCGTCTGTTTTATGGCAAGTTCTCTGATAGCCTTCGGATCCTTGTTCTTTATAGCCTCTCGTACATCTTTAAACATACCATTGATGCGTTCTGCTATGGATAACATCGTATGTTTTCCCTTTCTTTTAAATTAAGGTCAAACCACAAAGACACAAAGCACACAAAAAGTAGAGACGCACTGCTGTGCGTCTCTACAACTTCACATCTTTCTCTCTCATTCGTTTTGTGCTCTTTGTGACTTTGTGGTTATTTTAAATTCTTATTCTTTAATATAAACGATCAATACACTTTTTTACCGCTGCAACAGCCTTTGGATGCTGCATACGGATAATGTCAACACCTGACTGCAAGAGGCTAACGGCTGTGATGGTCTCCCACATTGGTCCTCTTTCCTCCCTGGATCCCCATTGTGGCGCTTCACTATCGCCTGATTTAGCCTCCTTGGCACGCCATGCCTCACGCCCAACATCGCAGATTACCGGCATTGCCATCATCTTATCACCAGTAAGTGCGGCAAGTCTTTCGCGCTCCTGAATTGAGTATGTATACTCCAAACCGTAGCCCAGCGCCCCGGTTGACTGGAACATTACGATTCGATTAAGCGGAAAGTCCATTTCGGACACAAGAATATTAATCTGCTTCCCGATATTAATATCCACGGGCGCCATGGTAATAAGTGAGTGCCCATCTGCCAGACACGTTGCAGTAAGTGTTTTGTAACTATTCTGAGATACGATTCCCATTAGGCAATTTTCTCCCTTAGCGGCCTGGCTTACCTTGGGCATTACCTCGTTGTCCTTTTCATCCTGTTCACATCCCCAAATTATTAGAGGCACACCCACAGCGGCAAGGACGGATTTTACTGTTTTTACCGCCTGTTCTGCACTTTTATTACCTTTGTCAGGATGAATCCCGTCTAGTTTGAGGCATATCATATCCGCCCCATACTGCTCAACACATTTCTTAGCCCATTGTGCCGGATCATTGAGGACGTCAGCAAAAGGCTTGCTCAGGGTCTCAGGCCAGTCATCGGGAGGCACGTCACAAACGTCCATCGCAATTATCGGCTTGTGACCTGGATTGCCCTCGAAATCCATAAAAGGGACGCATTTTGAACCACCGATGGTAATCGTCTTTGTCCGAGTACCGCCTTTGTCCTTCGTAGCACCAAGGGTGATTTCATTGACACCACTTGACCACTTGTCAGCTACATTTGGTATTTCCATAATAACTCAATCTCCCAACACATTTATTCCTAAAACTAATCATAAAATTGATGATGGGTTCGCTTCTCTTAACCCATCCTACGCCTGTGTAGGGGCAGGTTTCAAACCTGCCCCTACTATAGATACAATTCACGTATAGCTTCTTTCAAAAAACTAAATTAATACAAAAAATCTAATTTACTTTAAATACGACTCACCGTAGTCTTTGCAAGCATGCTTGCCGGCAAATGTTTTTGTAAAAACCCGCCCAGTTTACGATACAACTCATTCTCACGAGAAATCTCAAATATAGAAGCCCCGCATGCCGCTGTATCGTATATTTCCTGATCGTACGGGAATATGGCAGATATTCCGACTCCCAGACTGTCTAACTTCTGTTGAAGATTTTCGTGGATGCCATCCTTAGGCACACGGTTTAAAATACATAACTTTTGTCTAATGGTAATAGGAAGTGAATCGGCCAATTTAAGAATCCGCTGCATCGTCAATGCGCCGACAATCGTTGGTTCACTTACGATTAGTAATAAATCTACGTTATTCGTCGTCCTGCGGGAGAGGTGCTCCATCCCTGCCTCATTGTCTGTCACAATGAAAGGATAAGTTGTCCCTACCTTATCTAAATATTTACGAAGGAGGTTATTCACGTAGCAATAACACTTTGGCCCTTCAGGCCTGCCCATCGTGAGAAGATCGTATTTGTCCTTCTCGATAATAGACTCCTCGATAGAATACTCAATATATCTGTCCTTAGACATTCCGGAAAAATCCACCTTCTTTTCGACGATGTCCTCACGGATGTCGGCAACGGTGCTTTTCACGTGCAACCCAAGCAATGAGCCTAAAGAGGCATTGGGATCTGCATCCACAGCAGATACAGGCTTATCAAGCTCTTCGGTAATATATCGAATAATGAGTGCGGAAAGGGTTGATTTCCCCGTTCCACCCTTTCCAGCTACTGCAATATTAAATGCCATATTAAAACTCCATAATCACACAAATTTTTCACCGCAGAGGACGCAAAGTACGCAGAGATTATAAAAACCTATCCTTTTCATTTTTGGTTTTTCTCCGTGTTCTTAGTGTGCTCTGTGGTAAATTCTTTTGTATTAAACTAACAACTCCTCTGCCACCGATGGAAATTTTTCAATATTCGTATGGGGTAAAAAGTTCGCCGAAACGTATTCTTCCATATACTTATTGTTGCACATCAGATCGAAGTAAGTCATCTTGGACGCAATTGTCCTGGCAGTTTCATAAGCGTCCTTGGAAAAGAGGGACATCTTTGCTCCTATTACGGAGGTGTTCCCTACAAATTGAACTTTTGAGACAGAAATATCAGGAAGCATTCCAATCGTTATGGCGCTTCGTATATCCAAATAATTACCAAAACCGCCTGCAAGGTATACCTGCTCGATATCCGTTACGCTCATATTCATAGATTCAAGCAGTGTGGAAATTGCCGAATAAATAGCCGCCTTTGAACGTATAAGGTTTTGAATATCAGCCTGGGTAATAACAATATCTTTTTTCGTGGATGTTTCATCTCTGTGGACAAGAATAAACTCATATCCATTGTCCGTCTTTCTCAGCCGGTCTGTTTCTATCCCTTTCTGAAAATTTCCAGTTCTGTCAATAACTCCCCTTCTGACCAGATTTGCAAGACAATCCAGCAACCCGGAACCGCATATTCCACTCGGCGGGGCATCGCCAATTGTTTTACAAACAACATCATAATTCTTCTTAATATTAACCTTTTCTATAGCGCCCTTTGCTGCACGCATACCGCAGGAAATGCCGCTCCCTTCGAAAGAAGGTCCTGCGGACGCCGAACAGCATACCATCCAATCCTTATTCCCCAATACAATCTCACCATTCGTGCCGATGTCAATAAGAAGCGATAACGCTTCGGCCTTGTCCAATCGGACGGCCAAAACGCCGGAAGAAATATCCCCACCCACATACGCACCAACGCACGGCAGTGTGTATAGCAAACCATACTTATTAATTTTTATGCCAACCACATCGGCTCTAAGAGGCGGCACAAAGCTTGCGGTTGGAAGATACGGCTCTTTTCGTATATGTGTCGGGTCTATACCCAGCAAGAAATGTGTCATCACCGTATTCCCTGCACAAACAACCGAGTTAATATCGTGGATACTTAATTTATTTCTTTTAACAAGAGTGGATATCAGATAATTAACATCTTCTGTTAACACCTCCTGCATAATTTCCATTGCATCATGCTGCTCGGCATAGATGATCCTTTGAATATAGTCATCACCATATTTAATCTGGGAGTTATAGGTGGCCTCAATATCAATAGTCTCCGCACTGGACAGGTTAAGGAGATGGGCTACGACGGTAGTAGTGCCTACATCCACTGCAACGCCATAATTATTCGCGCTAACGTCTCCTGGTTGTACTTCCAGGATTTCCACTGTAGAACCACGATAACCAAGGGTCACCGTAACCTTCCACTTACTATCTCTTAAGATAACTGGTAAATGTTTTAAAGCTGTAAAATTTGTTGTTAGTTTTTCCAGCGGAATACCGGTCTTAACCATGATACTCTGGCAGAGCCTTTCATAATCTGCCATACTGTCATCCATGCTGGGAGGCGATAACTCCAGATATAACCTGGAAACCAGCGGGTCTTGTTTAAACTGCTCTGCGCCTAAACTTACCGCTGCCTGTGAACCTGGGAATTGTGGATAATCACCGACAAGGATTTGACTTTTATCAAGTTTTGATTCTTCAGGTATTAAGACCTCCAGATCGCCCATTACTTTTGTCCTGCACGCAAGGACATATCTCCTCTTGGCTTCAGCTTCAGTAATATGGGTAGTGGGCAGACTTTCTACCTTGCCGCTGCTAAGGATTACCTTGCATTTACCGCAGGTACCATCACCACCACACAGGGCATTAATAAACAAGTCACCCTTGTATGCTGAATCCAGGATGGTTTTACCTTTTTCGATTTCTACGGTAACGTCGCCTGGAAGAAAGTGAATTTTATAACGTGAGTTTTCCATTATTATCGATATCGGATTTGACTACTTTCGATCGCTAAAAACTGACAACTGAAAACTTATTATTAAGCTCGCCATACCGTCTTTAAATAAGAAGGAAGACCAGACGCTTCTCTGGGTCCGACCAATATCTCCCAGCCAAGTGTTTCTTGCAATTTTCCAGACATTACAGCCACGAGTCCTGGAATAATCAATTTTCTATGCTTTACTTTCGTTTCTACCTGGGCATCTGCCATTGCCTTGGCGACAACTTTGTCATTTAGTTTATCGCCCGAATATGCCGTCAATACCGAAGTCCCACCGGTATCTACGGACAATATATATGCGGGAATTCGACTTCCTTCAACCTCACCTTCAACGGTATAATAGGTAAGTGAAAAGTTTGTTGTGAATAAGACGGGTGAATCTTCTTTGACGTCACCA
>JAUSDH010000170.1 GCA_030650655.1 Candidatus Brocadiaceae bacterium | reverse complement strand
GGCGGGGAATACTCATTGTCCCCTTGTATTCCTCCCCCTTGATGGGGGAGGTTTAGGTGGGGGTGAACTGTTTCGTCATAGGCAAACAATCCTTCGCTAGCATTGGTATCAGTCAATATCTTCCTTGCCCGGTCTTCTATACTTGCAGGTTCTTTAAGGACGATCCAGGTGTTTTTGTCGAAATACGAGAAGAGAGACGTTTTCCCGTGTCCTGATTGAAGTGCGTTTGTCTCGTACATCTTATCTACGGAAAGTATCTGGCAACTATCCAATTCCTGTTCGGATTGCTGAGACTCTATATTGAATCTGCGAATAGATTCGATTTCATCACCAAAATACTCGATACGATAGGGGGCGTCTGAGGCATAGGGGAAAATGTCAACAATGCCGCCGCGTAAGGCATATTCCCCAAAGTTCTCGACCTGAGACGTCAGTTGATAATGATGTTTCTGCAGCCATGAGACGAGTTCTTCCCGTGGATATTCATGATTCCTCTGAAGACACAGGATATTTTTCGTAATAGATTTGGGAGATGGTACGGGCTGTAATAGCGCCTGGATAGGGGTTACAATAATATCGAACTTGCAATTGTCTTGGATATCGCCGTAAAGTATCTGATTGAGAATCTGAAGCCTTTGTGCCAGCACTTCACCCTCATCTTCATAGTTTTTGGTAAAAATGTTTTCATCGGCAGGAAATAATTTGGCGTGCCCATCCAGAAAGGTTTTCAGGTCTTCCATGTCCTCTTCAGCCTCTTCAATACTGGGCACAACCAGAAGTAGCCTGTGATGTGTTTTGGTTGCCTTTAGTTGCTCACTTGCTAGAGCAGCAATGAAGAAACTCGCAGACGATCCCCATAGCCCGTTGACCGTGCAATCCTTTCCTGTCCGGAGTTGGTGAAGTATCTCGCTGTATTGCTTATTTGCCTTAAGTAGCTTGATAAAATCTTTCATGAAATTAACATTTAGGACACAGAAAAATGCAGATTAAGAGAATTTAATGGATTATAAATTAGGCCTACGGCAACTTTATCTGCTACCCGCTAAATACACTAAAGGTCACAAAACTTTCTTTTAATCAGGTTCGGAAATAATATTCTTCCGTGTTTTTTCGCGGATTTCGTGGGCTAAAGTAATTTTGAAATTCCTGTACGTTCAATTGTAATGCAAAGAGAGAAACAAAATCAAGCGATTTGACAATAACCTTTGTTGTGAATAACTACCAGAGAATTTGTATACGAAAGGCTTGACAAAACAAATCAATCTTGTTTTGACAGGATTTACCGGATGAATAACCGGAACCACAGAGACTCAGAAGGGCGCTGAGAAAGGCGTAAAAGATAAGGGAAGGGGAGAATCGGGGGAGTTTTTATGGATGGGTTAAGCTTGCCCTGTTAGATAATTAAGACTGGAGACTTAAATTATCTGGTGATGCAGGCAAAACGTAACGCAAATCTTCGGGTTTGCCAGTTATCTAACAGGGCAAGCGCACCCATCGTTCCACTTATCATTCTGGGCGTTAGCGAAGAATCCCTTGTGGGTTCGGGTATGCAACTCGAATTCTGAAGAAATTAGTGTTTGACCTTCTCTTGACGATGGATGTAAAAGGCAAAAATAGCTGCTACAATGACCGTTGCAACTGCGATGGCCGCTACGTTTCCATGTTAGTTCTCCTTGCCCTGAGGTGTTATGTAAT
>JAUSDH010000167.1 GCA_030650655.1 Candidatus Brocadiaceae bacterium | reverse complement strand
ATGACCTTAGCGAGAATAGCTATTGTCATTAAGATTTAGCACGAAAATACCCCTCGCCCAAACCCTCTCCACAAGGGGCGATGGAACTTTCCCTCCCTTGACGGGAGGGATTAAGGGAGGGTGAAATATTTTCATGCTCTTTTGTGAGCCTTTGGCTCATGAGTTTTTTAACAAAAATATTTTAACATTTTTAGCAAAATAATGTAGCGCCGATCCCTTGTGGCCGGCATGAGCCTGCCCCGTACTTGATACGGGGGCGGGGGATAAACCACCCGCGCTACGGATTCCGACTCGTTCGGGTTAGGGATATCGGGGAATTTCGTTAAATTGAGATTGGGGTTTGGTGATATTCCGTGTTTTTCCGTGGTAAATTATTGCAAATAATTTGTGTCATCGGTGAAATCCGTGGCTTCTTAAATATATGGAAGAATTAAAAAAAATTATACTCCGCATTGCTTCAATCATTTTGATTACCTTTTTGCCCTGTGCGGTGCTTCTTGTGGTATATTTTTACACAGCCCCCAAAATTGCCGAATACTATGATATAAAAGAGAAACGTGCCGTACTGGGTATTTTTAAAATACCGTATCGTACAAATGAAAAAAGACTGCTGGGTTTTACCTTTAAGAGCTTTGACAAAAAGGATATTCGGGAAGTATTTAAGAAAAACATAACGGTAGAAGAACCCCAAAAACCGTCCTGGGAAATTCAGCCAACGGGTACGCAAACAGCCGCAGAGAAACCGAAGAGCGGAAAAAGATTATATAAGTACGTGAAAGATGGAAAGCTTCAGGGCGTTGGATTTGTAGAATCCAAGTTGGGATACGGTTACAATAAGTCAAGCATCCTGTCGCTTTTCATTTGCATAGAACCAGACATGGAAACACTGAAAGGCATTGAGGTGCTGGATCATAGTGAAACACCTGGTTTGGGAGGCAGAATTACAGAAGAACAGTTTAAAAACCAATTTGCAGGTAAGAAATTGCGACCTAAAATAATGGTGGTCAAGGGTAGAACGGCTGAGGGCAATAATGAGGTTGATGCGATTACCGGCGCCACCAACACAAGCAGAGGAATCGAGTCATTTCTCAATGACGCCATGAAAGAATTCTGGGAAGGGCAAAAGGAGATTGCATGGTAGTATTAAAGCGAAACATACGAAAGATTTCTAAGTACTTCATGAGGGATAATCTCATTCTAACGGCAGGCGCCGGACTTGGATTTTGTTCTTCTCTGGCGGTAACGAATAAACTGGAAAATTCTCTAACCATGGGAATCGGCGTAACACTTGTAACTGCTGGTAGTTTTTGTCTGGTTTATCCTTTCAAAAGGCTGATATCCACAGCAGGGACACATCATAAGATTTCCCTTTTAATGATTATTGTATCCGTCTTTGTGGCTATCTTTGGATTTTTTGCACAGGCATTTGTGCCTGAAATTACGGCTAATATAAAGGCATATATTGACCTTATTACCACCAACTGCATCGTGCTTGCTGTAATCTCAGAGGGATTGACAGTGGACTTCTGGGAGGCACAGAGGAAGATTTTTAAGGCATGTCTTGGGTATTCCTTAGCCCTGATCTTGCTTGCATTTTTGCGTGAACCACTGGGTTTTGGAACTATTTTAGGCATTCCTCTGTTTTCGGAGACATTTCCGCGTGTTGTCCTTATGGTCACGCCAGTTGGAGGATTCTTTGCATTGGCGGCATTCAGGCTAATCTTGCGTCCCTTTTTTATTAAAACCGGAATTGTATGTCCGGAAGCCTCTGCGTGCGAATGCGCGTCGGCCACAAATGGTGGGACTCCTTTACCTAAAGCCCGTCCAAAGGTGGGAATATCCAGGACGTCTTTAATAGTTTTAGGGTTGGGCATCTGTCTGTTTATCAGCATGATCATACACATAAAAACAATTCCCACCATAAATCAGTATTACATCATCCTTCTTCCCGTCCTACTCAATGCCCTTTTCTTTGACGGGATTGTGCTGAGTAAACTTTTGGGGTTGTGTCCATTGATTAATAAGTCACGCCAGATCGATGCGGCATGGAAGATGGGGGTGGCAGTAATTATAGTCACGACGTTATCCACCGCATTAAACTGGATCGTGTATAATCACGTACTGGTTAGGTGCAGTGATTTTCTGAGTAAATATTCATCTCTTCCTATAAGGCTGGAGAGTATTTTCTATCTGACGGTCTTTATCGTTACCATTGCCGTCTTTGTCCAGAGTTTGAGTGTATTGTTAAGAAAATTTGCTAAGAATATATACGAGCAGATGGGGCAGTTTTTAGAATTGATTACGGTCAATTGCATTGTCCTTGCCAGCGCCACATTCACCATTCCCACAGGAGCGAAGTTTCTGGTTACTACGACAACGGCATTTGGGTACGGGCTTCACTGGATGATGGTCGTTGTGTGGCTTGGCCTGTTAAGACGGCAGCGTCTGGTCGTTCCAACTAATGCCTGGGATGAAGATACTGTTGCAATTCTGATTTTGGGTATAATGGCCGCCATATTTACCGGAATTGGGATGATTCATATATTTTGATTGTAGCTGAAATCTTATGAAAACTATAGAAGTGAAAAAAGAAGAGGTTATAAATGTCTTGAGATTGGATCTTATATCTGAGATTCAAGCCTTAAAAAAGTCTATAGAGCTTTTTGAAAAAAAATACGGCAAATCATTGAAAGAATTTGAAAAAGAAGTATTGGAAGGAAAAGAAGATTTTGAAAAGTGGGATGATTACATGGAATGGAAGGCATACGAAAACACATGCAAAGATAGACTTAGTCACCTAAAAGATTTGAAGAATACTAAGAACATTAAAGTTATTACAAGATAGTAAAATAGTTAAGAAGCATGAAATACTGGATTTTAAATTAGGAAAAGATTTTTATTATTTAAAAATCATGGCAGATATTAAGAATAATACGGAACTTTACGTAAGAGAGTACATAGGGGTTGGAGAAGAAAAATATTCGTACCACTGGCAAGAAAAGAATGGAAAATTGATTACACGGTGGGATAACGCCCCACACCAACAGGTAAAAACTTTTCCGCACCATAAGCATTATCCAGACGGGACAGTGGTTGAGTCGTACGATATTAGACTTGAGAAAGTATTAAAAAGTATCGAAAAGAAGCTTGGAGAAAAACAATGACCATTCCTCTCATCCTCGGCGCTGGCATCCTTGCCTTACTGGTACTGGTCCTTAGCATATTTAGTGAGGTTGTATACCAGTTCTTTGGCCGTGGTGAGAAACGCAAACTTGTCGTATTAAGCGACGATGAATACAGGAAAGAATTCGACATCGAGGGTGGGGAAAGGCTTTTATCTCTACTTCAGAACAGGGGGTTTAACATCCCCGCTGCCTGTGGTGGTATGGCTACGTGTGGTCAGTGTAAGGTAAAACTCCACACTAATGTAGGAACCTATACAGCTGTAGAAACCCCTCATTTTGATATGAGAACAAGGGAAACTTCCCGGAAATTCCTGGAGCAAGGTGTTGGTGATGGATATGTGCGATTGGCATGTCAGGTCAGGGTGGAAAAGGATGTAAGTCTGTATCTCCCCAAAGATACGTTGCACGTTAAAAAATACACAGCCCGTGTTATTAAGAAGATACCCATTACCAGCGACAAGATGGAGATGTGGCTAAAACCTTCGAAATCCATTCAGTACAAGCCGGGTCAATATATCCAGCTTGCCATTCCTGATGACTTTGCAGAAGAACATTATAAAAAATACGGGAATTTGATTAAGGAGGCATGCCAGAAATTAGGAAAAGAGTTCGTTCCGTATGTGCCAGGTACAACAATGTACAGGGGTTATTCCCTTGCCTCTACAGAGCCGGGTATATTAAAACTCATCGTTCGCATGGCCGCGGTGGATACATGCATGCCTCTCGATAAGGGCGGACCTCCCTGCATAGGACCGGCATGCGTGCATGAGTATATTCAGGAACAAAGCCTTTGGAATTTTTTCCTCGGCGAAAAGATACGTTTCACAGGTCCGTATGGTCATTTTATGTTGAAGGAGCAACCGCATACCGCCGTCTTTGTTGCTGGTGGAGCGGGTTTGGCGCCTATCATTGCGCTTTTAGAGCAATGGTTTCAGGAAGGGAGACAAGACAAGGCCATATTTTTCTTAGGTGAAAGACGATTCCAGGATATTCCAACGGTCTATTTGCCCAAGTGGTTAAAGTGGGAACGAGCGAATCCTAATTTTCAATTCGTACCGGTACTTTCCGGGGCATTTCGCGGCGACAACCCTGCAGAAATGAACGATGTGGACAAGAAATGTTTTTATAACGTTTCTGTGGAAGACAGGCAGATTATCAAAGAGCAAGGGCTTGCGGATGAACAGGGAAACCAGTGGAAGGGACAGGTTGGTTTTATCGGTCCGCTCCTGAGAAAATATCTCTCCCCCGACGCGAATATGGCGTTTTACCTCTGTGGGCCTGCGCCCATGACGGTTACCGTTATTGATTCAGCTGCTAACGTACTGAACTTGCAGAAGGAAAATGCCCTCTTTGACGACTTTACTGGCACTTTGACCCCTTCTGTAGACCTCCTCTACCAAAAGCTCGAAATCAAAGAAAAGCTTTGTGCCTTAAACCTTCCAAATGCTGATAAACTTGTAGAAAAGATCGATAATATCCTCATTATCCAGTTGATATTGAAGGACAAGATTGAAGAGAGTTATCGTTTCCTCGATCAGGTGAGGGAATCGCTTAATAAGTCAGCGCACGAATTGGAATCAATGCTTCTTTCGTATAAAAGCTAACCACAAAAAACAAACCACTGAGACACGGAGGAACGGAAATAATCCTCCTTATTCCCCTCTTGAGAGGGGCAGAGGTGTGTTCTCCCTTGCTCCCATGCTCTGTCGTGGGAACGGAAAATCGCTCGCCCTACGCCAGAATATAATGCAGATAGCAAAATCCTCCTTTAGTAAAGGGGGCACTGGGGGATTTGTCAATTTAATGTTGTTTACTGTAGAATGATTTTTCATGAGATACGCGATTTTAGCCATCTTCTTTTTCAGTTCTTGTGCATCTCTGTCTAAAATGTATTCACAAGATTTTTTCCCTATTACAGAATTCAGTAACAAGGAACTGGCCAGGGGTGAGCATTTAGGCTGGAAGACCCATAAAGGCATTTGCAGAGAGATTAAAAATAGGATTATGCCAAGGATCGTGGAAATTGAAGGCAGAAAGACACTCTATGTAAATGCCAACGATAATGGCGCTATCCTCTTCAAGCCAATCCGTCTTAATCCGAAAGAATACCCCTTTTTGAGCTGGAACTGGAAGATATCCAACATAATACCAGCCAGCAGGGAAAAAGAAGAGGGTGGTGATGATTATCCTGCAGCCGTATGTGTAGTGTATGGCAAGACGTTTCTCTCCATACCGTACTGGTACAGGATAATAATCTACGTGTATGGAAATAACCTGTCTGTGGGTGAACGATTTGAAAATCCCTGTGAAGCCAAAGCAAAAATGATTGTCGTACAGAGCGGGGCGCAGGATGCAGGCAAATGGCTCAGTTACAAGGTAAACCATTACCAGGACTATATGCAGGAATTCGGGGAAGAACCGCCGAAAATTATTTATGTAGGAATCCAAACCAACGCCGACCGCAATCATGGAAAGGTTGAGGCTTGGTATTCGGATATTCGTTTAAATAAATAATAATAGTTCACCACCGATCATACGGAAACGCTAGGAAAACATGGCAAAACACAACGACTGCAAATCCCCATTACCAAAGGGGGATGAAGGGGGTTGTAAAAAACTTGCAAAAGCTTGTCCTCATGAAAATGGGGAAAAGAAGTTTTCACAGGATAATGATGTAAAATTGTTTATATGGATGATGCACCAGAAGAATACCAGACGAAAGAAATTGTGTTGGAAAGCGGAAGGAGTTTATCCGTCAGCTTGTGTTGGGTGGAGCGGAGCGCACCCAACAAAATAAATGAAGATGGGTCTGCTGTGCTTGACCCATCCTACATGTGTTTTAAGGGAAGATAATAAGGAGATAGAAACACTTATGAGAAAAGCGACATCAACCTGTAAACCATTAGAGGCAGAACGGCCAAAGGAAAAGAAGAAGTAATAATATGGGAAATTATCCCCCCTGCATAACGCTGTGGCTTACCATCCGCGCCAATAAGCGCGCCCCCTAGGCCGCAACGCTTCTTGCGGCTTGTGCAGCCGCTTGTTCTAACATTTATTCTTCTTGAATATCTTCCAAAAGTATATATCGGCCTTCCTTGCGGCCGGTAACAATAACAGTTGAGTCCCAAAGAGGTTTCACAATATCATCCATCATCCCTTCGGGAACTTTAATAAGATGAAATTCTTTTGTTGTCTCATCAACAATTTTGATAAGGCCACTTTCTGCTTGTGTTGCATCAGCAAACAACAATAGGCCTTTAACGCTACATGAACTAGATTCATCTGCAGGCTGTTCTGATGTTTTAGGAATGTTAATTTCTTTTCTTTGCTTAGTAACTTCTACAAACTTTTCTTCTCCTTTGCGAGTTGTGGTAAACCCAACAAGTTTGACATTTTCGCCGTCTGGAGCTATTAATTTACTTAACCCTATGAAATTACGTAAGTAAGCTTCGTCAGGTATGTGCCTCTCTAATTCTTCCAGGGCATTTCTATTTACAAGGTCCATTAATCCCATGAATTCATCTATGATTTCTGAAGTTGAGGAGAATCCCGGAAGTTTCTTTTGAGAAACAGGCCATCCTAGTTTCAGCGTTACTGAAAAACTTGCGGCTCTAGGAACAGATACAAAGACTTCATAATCTTCTTTTAATGATTTGGGAATCCTACCTCTATCGCGAAATGGTTTCTTTTGGCGACATTCGACTATTCTGTAAATAATTTTTGATGCATTCTCAATCCGCTGTAAAAATTCTTCACTGTTAATAACGCCAAAACCCACGCCTTTTCCTGCAAGCGACATCTGCATTTCGTCTTCACCCAACGTAACTCCACGCAAAAGCAAATGCCTTTGAAAATTGATTTGTTCAAGCAAATCTCTCAACTCCTCTGCAATTTCTGCGGGGGGCTCATGGGATAATGCTTTTGCTACTATTTGTTCTGCTTTGCGATGGTCATTGCAGTCTAATGCAAGTGTGGCCGCGCTGCGATGTAGTATTGAATATGTTGGCTCTGAAATCTCAGTTTTTTCAAAAGTATTTATTGCTTCTAGCTCAAGCTTTAAAGCTTCCTTAAAAAGGCGATTTGATTCTTCAAAATCACCACGAAGCTTTGCAAGCATAGCTAGCTCTGCAATGCCCATTGACTCATTATGTAATAATTTTAGTGTTTTCATTTTTTTCTTAGCTCAGCAACTGGCCGGCTGAACTCAACCACAATAATAAAGGCTCGCAAGACACCATCCGATTGATCAGTCTGCCTTTTCTTTCTTTGAATTCTTGCACGAATCGAGTGTTCATTGCCCTTTCTGATTCCTGATATTTCTAACCGTGCCTTATTTTCAAATGGAAAATCGGATTCTTCACCCAACCAATAGTCAAAGCCAGTGCCTTTTCTAGACCGCTCAATAACTGAAAACCCTATTTCTTTTTTTGCGAGCAATACGGCAATAGCAACGGCTCCATGTTCCGTAGCTACCTCTGGATCATTCCAACAGCGAAGAGCTTGGCTTGTAACTGCTGGCCATAGTAATGAATATTCATTTGAAAAATCACCCTTGATTTTAATTTGTTGCCCCTGAGTGTGGCCCTGAGACTCAAGACATACTCCGCCTGCTTCAGCAAGAGACTTACCAAAGGCAGGTGTAATGGCAGGAAGACCTTTCTCAAGTTCATTCAGGTTAAGCATATTTCTCTTATCTTGTTGGTTGAGTTTTTATTGAGGAATTAAGGACAGACACTATTTATTCCTGCTTTTATTTCTTTGGCGGATTCCGGGGATACAATGCTTAATTATTAACTCAGTGTTGAAAATTAGCTTGTCAGGCAACGATTTTGTCCATTTGAAGATAAGATACTTCTGAAATATTAGCCTTCTCTTTCGCATGCTCAATGGTCATGCTGACAAGATTACCCCTGCCGTCTAAATCAATATAAAAGTTTTCCGATATTTCCTTTGTTTCCACAATTGACTCGTTTTGAAAATTCAATGAGCGCCGTATCTGTATCTGCAAAATAACGAATTTTCATGTTGTAAATGTATAATAAAATAGGCTATTCTGTCAACAAGGATTTGATGTACAGGGATTTCAAACTAGCCACAAAGTCACTAAGATTTTTGTGTATTCTAAATTTAAGTGTCCTGATAAATAAGTGGATAGTCGCGAGGTGTTGGTATTGATTTTCCTGTGGTACGCGCTGCTTCAAGCCATGCCTCTTTTGCTTTCAAAACTTCTTGCAATGCTTCTTCCTGTGTTTCACCAAAAGCTGAGCAATGTTTTAAGTCGGGTATATCCGCAATATACCCTTTGTCTTCTTCACTATAAAATATATTGATATGATAATCTTTCATTCTGTTTTGTCCTCCATTTCCAAATTATATCGTTCAATTATCCGTAACAGTTGTTTTATCTGATATGGTTTTGCTTGTCCTTTAATATCTTGTAGGTTTATTAATTCTTGTACATGGGGATGGGTGTAAATGTGATGACTGCCGTTAATACGCACCAATCGAAATCCAATAGCTTTTACACACTCTGTTATTTCCGAAAATCGAATGTTTTTAGACCCGGAAAGAAGCTTTTGTAACAATTTTCCTTTTTTCATGGGGAGATTGTTGATCCCGTGTCAGGTCACGTATGGCCTCAGAGCGGTTGGTATATTTTTTTTCTTTTATACGCTCATCAAATTTCCTGAGCAATTCCTTATCGAGTGAGACCCCAAATCTTACTAAGTTTGACATAAAATTCCTCGTATTGTCAGTGTTTCCATTTTCTGAACAATAGCACTAATATTAATAAAATGTCAAGGGCATTTTTAAATCAAAAGAATACAGCGCTGACAAAGCCAATCAAGGCGCCAAAGACTCCACCCCAAACGACCAGCCAGCCCAGGTGTGTACGCATCATATTCTCAACGATTTCTTTTACCCGCTGTGGTGTAAGTTCGTTTAATGTGGTGTCCACCATAACGCTGGTTTTCGACTTAAATGTTTCAAAATTGGTTTCTTTCCGTAAGACCGAGGCTATGTCGATATTGGATAAGATTTCTGATGCCTGTCTTTCAAACTCCATTTTGAATGGGTTCCGCAGAGGCTCTAAGGCCTTTTCTCCGCCAAACAATTTAAACATGCCGCCGAATGAGGAATCTTTAATTACCGATACGAAACCACCGAACACTTTATCAAGATTAATTTTATCCATGATTAATTCAGGTTGTATTGTGTGTGGTAATGCACCCTGGGTGACCTTGACAAAATTTTCTTCAGTAAAAAAGTTCTCCATAATCAGAATACGAATACTCTCTTTAAATTGATCAAACCTCAGGGCAATAATCCCAGATCCATAAAGTCCTGGTATTTTTTCAAACAGCATGTAAACGGCCAGCCAGTTGGTTAGTGCGCCGGACAGGGCGAAAAGACTTGCCATCATGAGTGCATGTCGTCCAACGAACTCAGGCATTGCATAGGAAGCCCCAAATGCGAGAGCAGAAATCAAATTGGTCAGAAAACTTTTATTCGCAAGCATTCGTAGTTTGCTTAAGTCTAGACATTTGGTTTCTTTCTCAAACACCAGCGTAGGGAGGCTGTATGAAATCGCCTCTGATTTTTCTTCTGTCATTTCAACATCTCCTGTTTCGTAGAGTGACATAAAATGTATCAATCCGTGTAAACGATGAATAAATTAGGCTGCCTTTCGCAACGACTTTTAATCTCCCCTCTAGAAAGAGGGGCTGGGGGTGTGTTGCGACAAACTTACATACCCCTTTATCCTCTCTTTTTAGAGGGGAATCACAAAAGATTGAAATTCCTGAACATCAAATTAGGCCTTCGACAACTTTCTTACGCCACTAAGACACCAAGAAAACCTTAGTGACTTTGTGGCTAGTTTGAAATTTCCATACATTCTATATAGGATGCATTCTACAGTTTTTATATTTGCGCAACCGAGACGGTTGCGCTACCAATTTTGAATTCCAAGCAAAGCATTTCTACCAACTGACACTTTAGTTGGAAATGGATTCCCCGTCTTTCTCAACATTTCTTTTTTCCTTTGTTATGTCTTCCAGATGTTTCATCCCGATAGACTTTACAATAATTAAACCACCGACAATTGTCCATACATAATTAGTCAAAAACTTCCATATAACAAGAAATATACCCAACACATGGGAAGGAACTAATGGAGCAAAAAGGGCATATCCTAAGCCTTCCGATATGCCACTGCCTCCAGGTGTCGGTACATAGTAAAGCATAAAATTTAAGACCCCTTGAACCTCAAATGTACTCAGTATTTTCACATCACAACCTAAACCTTTCAATATCATGGGCGCCACTAAAAATTGTGAGGCAATCATCAAAGCAGTATAAAAAACGACTAAAATCAAGCGCCATCGCTCACCTTGAAGAAATTCCTTGAGACTGGATTTAAACTCATCAACTACATGCAACAGGCTATGTTTTAATCTGGAAGATTTCCCCTTAAAAAACGCAAATTTCTCGAAATAATTAAATAACAAATCCAGACCTCTTCTTGCTGAGTGTGGGGCAAAATAAAGATATGCAAAGAACATTACCGTCACTGCCAAAAAGATAGCCACATAATCGAACGCCATCTTCAAACCGACACTCGACAATAATTCACGATGGAAATAAATGATGATTGGTCCGCCAATAGCAAAAAATATCATAGTAATCATTGTCCTCAAGAACGCAATTGCACTTGCCTTTCCGAAGGTTATACCCTTCTGGTTCAACATGTAAAATAGGATCGGTTCACCACCCGCTGAGGAAGGTGTAATATTTGAAAGAAATGTATACGATAATATTGCTTTTGTACCGTACATAAAAGGGATGCGTACACCAACGGCCTTCGTCAACACTTTTAGACGCAAGACGTCAAAACACCAGGATAAGCAAATCAATACCAGCGAAAAGATGAGGAATCGGGCATTAATCGATCTGAGGGCATGGAGGGTCTTAATATTCGTTGTGAATATGATCAAAAGGCAAATAGCAAGGACTGTAACTCCGCAAAAGATTTCCAGTCCCTTTTTTATCGTCATACGCTTAAAGGCATCTATTGTTGGTATTCGTTGTTTAGGAAGATTTTTTCATGAATAACATCATATCCATAAATCCCCGTCTGAGCATCATCACTGCTATGGCTGCCAGCAATAGTGATGCGACCTTGGCAAATGCCTTGGAACCGCCTTCACCCATTAATCGGTATATGAAATTAGACTTCAGAAACACAACCCATACGATGATGAGATTTACCACCAGCGAAGCTACCGTAGGAATGTAACCATAGGTATCCACCGTTACAATGATTGAGGTCAAAACGGCAGGACCTACAACAAGTGGAATGCCCAAAGGAACGACTCCCATAGTTGGCGTTGTCGTCCTCTTTCCTTTCTCTGAGAACAGTAAATCGTTAATGGCAAATACCAGCAGCAAAAGTCCTCCAGCCATTTTAAAATCGTATATCTCAATCCCCAGTACAGAAAAAACAAACTTTCCCAAGGCAAGGAAACCAATACTAACGGAGAGCGCCGTAATGACAGACTGATTTATAATTTTCGTTTTCTGCGGTTTTTCTATCCCATCCACCAATGACATAAAAATGGGCAATATCCCTACCACGTCAATTGCTATAAAAAGTGGGATAAAGGCGAGGAGAAAATTGTGCCAATGTTCAATGTATAAGATTTGTAATTCTTTCATAATTCAGAATTATAGTGGTCCATTAATCTTGTGTTTGTTTAATTTATTATAAAGACTGGCACGCGAAATTTGGAGTATTTTAGCAGCTTTTTCTTTGTCTGCACCCGTTAATTCCAGTGTGTTAATAATTATTTGCCGTTCAACTTGATCTATTAACTCTTGCAGTGGTTTGCCCGACAAACCCAGCGGGAAATCCGTTTTTTCCTGATATAAAGGAATATCCTCAGGTTCAATTACCTTCCCCTTACAAAGGATTACCGCGCGTTCGATGACGTTCTCCAATTCCCTGATATTTCCCGGCCAGGTATACGACATAAGCTTGTTTAACGCCTCACGGGAAATCCCTTCGACAGTTTTCCTGTTCTTCTTGTTGTGAATGGAAAGGAAATGCGAGGCAAGCAGTGGGATATCGTCCGTACGCTCTCTTAACGGCGGCAGAAAAATACGGATGACATTAAGCCTATAAAAAAGGTCTCTCCGGAATTGTCCCTTTTCAACATATCCCTCAAGGTCTGCATTTGTTGCCGCAATGATACGTACATCTACTTTTATAGGCTTGTCGCCCCCTACGGCCTCAAATTCACTGTCTTGTAAGACTCGAAGTAATTTTGCCTGAACTGCCAAAGAGCCATTACCAATTTCATCCAGAAATATTGTACCATGGTCAGCCGTCCTGAAACGACCGATTCTATCTTTTATAGCACCGGTAAAAGCTCCCTTTTCATGGCCAAAAAGTTCGCTTTCTAATAAGGTTTCTGTCAATGCCGCACAGTCTACCTTGACGAATGGATAGTTCTTACGCGCACTGTTATAATGAATAGCCCTTGCTACCAGTTCCTTGCCCGTTCCTGTTTCTCCCTGAATCAAAATGTTTGCTTCTGTATTCGATACATTGGATATAATCTCAAATATCTTTTTAATCTTTACACTCTCACCGATAATATTACCAAACGTATACTTTTCACCAAGTTCTGAACGTAGTCGGTCTACCTCTCCTTCGAGGCGTTGCATCTGCAGTATCTTTTCGATAACAACAACAAGCTCATCACGTTTAAATGGCTTTGTGATGTAGTCAGATGCACCAAGCTTCATCGCTTCAACGGCATTTGTTACCGTACCATAACTGGTCATTACTACTACAGCAATCTGTGGGGTTTGCTGCTTGATCTTTTTTAAAACCTCTATACCGTCTATATCAGGCATGACCAAGTCGGTAAGCACAATCGAGTACACTCCATCCATGAACACCTTTTCAATTGCCTCTTTACCGCTGGTAACAACATCAGATGTGTATCCCTTACTCTTCAGGAGTTCCTTACACATCTCCCCCATAGCCAAATCATCGTCTACAACTAATATCTTCTTCATTATTACACTTCGAGTAAAATGCTATTTATATCGGTAAGGATATAATAAATTTAGTGCCATTACCCACCCGACTTTCAATGGTTATTTTACCATTATGGGCTGAAATAATATTATTACAAATTGATAATCCCAATCCCGTGCCTTTGCCAGGTTCTTTAGTTGTAAAAAAGGGTGCAAAGACACGTTTTTGGTCTTCACTAGATATACCAATTCCATTATCTTCAAAAGCGACTTCAACGGACTTTGCTTCCTTATTTAGTCTGGTTTCAATAAACATATCCCCTCCCTGAGGCAGGGCATCTACCGCATTATTGACAAGATTCAAAATTACCTGTTGAATTTGATCCCCATCCACTAACAAGGGAGGTACATTCTCATCGAAGGTTTTATGTAAATTTATTTTGTGAATTTTTAGACGATGCCCAACCAGCAACATAGTATTAATGATCAAATGGTGGATATTACATATTTTCTTTTCACAAGTGGATTTTCTTGAAAAATCCAATAGGTTCCGGATAGTCTTTTGACATTTTATTATCTGTTCGGAAATAATTTTAATACGACTTAATAACTTTTCATCACGAATATCTTCTTCCAACAATTCACAATAACCAGAAATCGTTGTAAGAGGCGTATCCAACTCGTGAGCAAGACTAGATGCAAGCAGACCAATGGAAGCCATTTTCTCTGCCTGCAGGAGTTGATTTTGCATCGATTTGAGTTCTTCATAAGCATGTCGAAGCTCACGCACCCGCTTGCCCAATTCCAGTCGTTGTTGTTCTCGATCCTCTTCTAGTAGCTTCCTTTCTGTAATGTCTCTAAATATTTCGACTGCGTATTCTACTTTTCCATCTTTATCCACGATAGGGAAGGCAAATTTCTCCAGGTAAAACTTCTTTCCCTCGTTCCCAATTTCCCATGTAATTGTCTGTTGTGCCTTCCCCGTCTCAAAGACCTTGCCGGTCACACAACTCTCGCAGGGAGAGTTTTCTTTCCATAACTCTGAGTAACATTTGCTTCCCAGCAACAATTGCCGCTTTTTCCCAGTCCTTTGACTGGCAGCCTCATTCATAAATATAATTTTGAAATCCTTATCTACGATATTAATACAATCTCGTATTCCGTCCAGGGCTGTTTGTAAAAATCTTTCTGATACCTCCATTTCACCTCCCTAAAAGAAATATCATATTTTCCCACATGTCAGAAAGCATTTGAAAAATTACTATAGCATAAGACTTAATATCATCGCAATATGTAAATTATTACAGGCAATTTTTGCTTGCTTATACTCCATGTATTAGGTAACATTCGACTCAACATCTTTATGTTCCTCACATTATGCAAATCGACTTTTTACAAATCATAAGAAAAGAGATGTAAGACATTAATAATGCAATATATGCATTTTATGTTTACGTTTAGTAAATTTTTGTGATCAAATTAATTTTTCATTTGTTAGTTTGAGCCAAATTCTAGTTAGTAATTATGATAAAAAACAGCCTCTGGAAACGCATGGTCTTTGGTTATATTATCATTGCATTGTTCATGCTTGCCATGAGTTTTTATTTAATCTTCCGTCTCAACCATCTCAACAAGGTCACTGATTCAATTATGAAAACCGATATTCCTTCTGTTGAAAACGGTGAAAAACTGGTAGACAGCCTTCTTGAGCAGGTTCGAAACGAAAAAAAATACTTAATTACAAATGACAATGCCTTTTTGGACCTCTTCGACAAGAAGAAAAGAGAGTTCCTTGACCGACTCAAATCCATTGAAGAATCTACGAAGGATCGAGAAAAGAAGCTATTTATAAATCAGATAAAAGAATTGCACAATAAATATCTTTCTATGGTTTCTAAAGAAATCGTACTGGTGGGAAGCGTGGAGATGATCCCCTCTGACAACCATTATGAAGAGGAAATAAAAAAAACACTTGACCAGCTTACCGAGTCTATAAACAAATTAAATCTTACCTTACAAACAGGATTAATCAAAAAGATAGAACTGTTTCAAAAAATTGGATATAAATCCACAAAAGTATCCATTGTCATTATTTTCTTTGCTGTCATGTTCGGGACAATATTTGCTTATTTCTTCACCCGTAGTGTTTGCTCTCCTATAAAAATTTTAAAAGATGCTACTGACCGTATTGCAGATGGGGATTTAGACTATCGGATTGAAGTTACCGCCAGAGACGAAATCGGTACGCTGGGAACGGCATTTAATCAAATGTGCAATAAACTCAAAGAAATGGACAAGATGAAATCGGAGTTTGTTTCTAATATATCCCATAACCTGAAAACACCTTTAACGGCAATCCGAGAGGCTAATGATCTCCTGCTGGAAAAAATAGCTGGCCCTATAACAGAGCCGCAAATAAAACTCCTTACCATTATAAAAGAAGAGTCGCGCCAGCTTACCATGATGATTAATGACCTGTTAGATATCTCGCGGGTAGAAGCAGGATTAATGAGATACAACTTCCAATCCTCTGACATTTATGATGTCATTCGAAAGAGTACGGATGAAATACGATTTCTGGCGGAAAATAAAAATATCCTCATTCAATGTGAAAATGGAGATTCGATACCAAAAATTTTATTAGACCGTGACAAAATTGCTCAAGTAATGGACAACCTCTTAAGCAATGCCATTAAATTCACCCTGCCAGGAGGCGCCATCACCATAAAAGCAAACGTGGTCGAATCTCACGATGTCGCCCAATTCTTTAGAGAACAAAACCGTCTGAATAATGTGCATTCTTTCGTTAAAGTCAGCATATCAGACACAGGAATCGGAATACCATCTGAATGTCATAAAAAGATATTCGACAAATTTCAACAGGTCAATAACAAAGGAAAAGGCGGTATCAAAGGAACGGGACTGGGGCTTTCAATTGCAAAGCACATTGTACTTGACCATGGGGGTGATATTTGGGTAGAAAGTAATACAGGAGAGGGCAGCACCTTCCTTTTCACCCTTCCCTGTAGTTATGATTATGCTTTGCGTATTTAAACGGTTTTTTTAATAACTAAATTGAGCAGCAGAACAATACCAGATAAAGGATAAAAAAGTGCATATTACAAACATTAAAAAATACTATTTTTCACTATTCTTTTTTCCTGTATTTTTTCTTAGTACCAGTTGTGTCTGTACGACCCATATAAAAGATTTAACTACAAAAAATGAAGAAATCAAAACCATCAAACTCGATCTTCAAAACAAGGGAAAAATGATCACCGACCTCTTGGACCGTCTTTCTATGAAAGATCAGGAAATTGGGAAACTCACGGATGAACTTCATACGGCCCAGGAGACAATCGAAGAACTAAAAAGCGATATAGAAAAACTCCGCGAAGTCGACGTACAGATGGAAGAAAAGAAGACAGAAGTTGATAATCGCATTGAAGAAGTGATCATAACAAGTTCTCCAGAAGCTACACCACAAGCTGATT
>JAUSDH010000028.1 GCA_030650655.1 Candidatus Brocadiaceae bacterium | reverse complement strand
GCCCGGCAATGTGATTTCCCGCCCTTGTTTTGGCAATGATTCCGCTGTACGAATAATTCTTACGGCAAAATCTACTAAGCGTTCTTCAAGATCAAATATTCTCTTATCCTTCGACATTCATTATTCCTTGTTCGATATTCGATATTGGACTCCATGTAAAAAATATCAAAAACAACTTAGCGCTTATGCCTTGCTCAACCCAACCTTACTCAACTTTTATGAAAGTGAAATTAAGTATATCAATTTAGCACACTCTACTTTTTTATCAATAAATAAGGTGCCCCCATGTGGCTGATCCCATGAAATTCCTTGACTAATAAAATTGTAAGCTTTATAATTTTTCTAAAAATAAATGTTTTAGTAAGGAGAATCATAATATAATACTGACAGCAATAAATTACCTCTAAAGGTCAAATTACCTTACCAAAAGAAGTGAGTAAACTTTTAAATGTACAGGAAAGAAATGTTATAGTCTTTGAAAAGGAAAACGATAAAATTGTATCAAACCAGCCACAACCCTTCGTGACTTCAAAGGTTTATTAAAAAGTATAAATACGGAAGAAAACTTTGACGAGATAAGAAAAAAAGTCAAGAAATATATACCTTTGATAAAAAACAGGAGGCGAACATGGATATATATGAATATGCAATGCAAATGGAAAAAGACGGCGAAACTTACTACCGCGAATTAGCTGGCAAGGTGGACAATAAAGGACTCAAAAAAATACTCACCATGATCGCAGATGCTGAAGTAATTCATTACAACGTCTTTTTGAAAATGAAGATGAATCAGGGAATCCATTTGACAGACACACCGATACTATCAAATGCAAAAAATATCTTCACAAAGATGAAAGAAGAAAAAGATACGTTTGGTATCAACGACTCGTATGTAGGATTATATAAGAAAGCCCAGGAAATAGAGAAAAAGAGCCAAATATTTTATTTAGAAAAAGCTGACGAAGTAAATATCCCATCCCAAAGGGAAATATTTTTAAAAATAGCAGAAGAGGAAAACAAACACTATTTCATCTTGGAAAACATCATCAATTTCGTTTCACGACCACAAACCTGGCTAGAAAATGCAGAGTGGTATCACCTGGAAGAATATTAATCACAGCGCCCCACGCACCCATAAAGGGTACGGCTACTAAATTTTCGTACCAGAAGTTTTTCTTCAATAGCCTGCTGAGCCTGAATTTGCTCTTTTGTCGCTCCTTTTCTTTAAATCTCAAGTCGTACTTCGTAAATCGTAAATTTTGTCATACTTATTGTTGCGTACTATGAGGAAGAATGAGAAGAAAAATGCTCCGGTATTCATTGCTATAAGGATTCAGATCGATAGCCCGCATCTTTTCATGATACTACACCACCAATCAATACCTTACTGCACTCTCCGTGCCCTTGTGGTTTTCAAACATTTTAAGGAGCCCACGCTGCCTGATGTTTGAGCAATTTCCATCTCCTCTGTATCTGAGCTTCAGCCTGCTTCGCCAGCGTTGCTGCAACTTCCGGATTGCTTACCCTCAGTACCCGGTAACGGTTTTCGTTATAGGCATACTCCTCAAAAGAAATGGATGGATCCTTGCTATCAATAATGAGCGGGGCCTTGCCCTGGGCTTCAAGTTCGGGATTATAGCGGTAAAGAGGCCAGTAACCACAGGCTACTGCCTTTTTCTGTTCCTCAATTCCCTTGCTCATATCGATGCCGTGTGCTATGCAGGTTGAATAGGCAATAATTAATGCAGGGCCATTATATGCCTCAGCCTCAGAGATTGCGCGTACCGTTTGAGCAGGATTTGCCCCGAAGGCGATTTGAGCAATATACACATTACCATACGTTGCCATCATCATGCCCATATTTTTTTTCGGTGTCCTTTTACCACCTGCCGCAAACTGGGCAACGGCCCCTAACGGTGTCGCCTTGGACATCTGACCGCCAGTATTTGAATAGACTTCAGTATCCATAATCAGGAGCTTCATATTCTCACCCGATGCCACTACATGGTCGACACCACCATACCCAATATCATAACCCCATCCATCGCCTCCAATCGCCCATACAGATTTCTTCACCAGGTAATCAGCAAGAGAAAGCAGGCTCTTAGCCTCAACTGAATTATCTTGCGATAATCTCTTTTTCAGTTTTTCAACACGAATCCTCTGTGCATCGATGGCTTCTTGTGTAGACTGATCGGCATTTTTTAATGAATCAAAGAGTTCTTTTGCATCTGCATATGAAGGATTTTTCGAAAGCTTATCCAGTAATTCGATTGCCTGTGTGTAGAACCTGTCCACAGTCTGTCTCATGCCAAGACCAAATTCGGCCGTATCCTCAAACAAGGAGTTCGACCACGCCGGGCCCCGGCCATCATCCCTCTTTGTATATGGTGTAGTGGGTAGATTTCCACCATAAATAGAAGAACACCCTGTAGAATTCGCAATGAGCAAACGATCACCAAACAATTGTGTCAGTAACTTTATATAGGGAGTTTCACCACACCCTGCGCATGCACTGGGATACTCAAATAGTGGTTTCACAAACTGACTCCCTTTAACCGTCTTGACGTTAAACTTCGTAGGATCGGTTTCAGGAAGACTGAGAAAGAAATTATAATTTTCTGCCTCCTCATGACGTAACGGTTCCTGGGGCCTCATATTGATAGCCTTAAAATCCGGGATCTTCTTCCCTTCGGCATCTTTCTTCTGTCCAGGACAATTGTAGACACAAGAACCGCAGCCGGTACAGTCTTCAGGCGCTACCTGAACGGTAAACTTCATTCCTTTCAGTTCTTTGCCCGCCGCATCAATGGATTTAAAATTGTGTGGCGCATCCTTTAGCAATGACGGATCATAAGCCTTTATCCTGATCGTTGCGTGCGGGCAGACAAATGAGCATTGGCCGCATTGTATACAGATATCAGGCTCCCAAATAGGAATATAAACTCCGATGTTCCTTTTCTCATATTGAGTAGTCCCCGTTGGCCATGTGCCATCAGAGGGTATTGCTGAAACTGGTAGGGTATCCCCCTTGTCCGCAATCATCCTGGCCGTCACTTTCTTGACAAATTCGGGCGCATCTTCAGGTACAGGCGGCCGCATCCTGATCTTGCCGGTAACCTTATCAGTCACTTTCACCTCAACAATATTTTGCAATGCCTTATCTACGGCGGCGTAGTTTAACTTAACGACTTCCTCACCCTTCTTTATATAGGTCTTTTTAATCTCGGTCTTAATCGCCTTAATAGCATCTTCTTTTGGAATAATACCAGAAATTACAAAGAAGGCGGTCTGCATGATCATATTGATCCTTGAACCCAGCCCGAGCTCGTCAGCGAGTGAAATTGCGTCGATGATATAAAACTTCATCTTTTTATCGATAAGCTGCTGCTGTACCTCAACGGGCAAGGTATCCCACACCTCGTCCTTATTCCGTGAGGTGGCGAGGAGAAATGTTGCACCTTCCTCTGCGTGGGACAACATATCAATTTTTTCCAGGAAGGCGGGATTATGACAGGCAATAAAATTACCTTTTGAAACGAGATACGGTTTAAATATCTTTTCCTTACCAAAACGGAGGTGAGATACGGTAGTTGAACCAGATTTTTTTGAGTCATAAACAAAGTACCCCTGTGCGTAATTATCTGTTTCACTCCCAATAATTTTAATAGTATTTTTATTCGCTCCAACAGTACCGTCAGCGCCCAACCCATAAAATAGCGCACGAAATTCTCCGCGTCCTTCTGTTGTATATGACTCATCGTACGCAAGGCTGGTACCTGTAACATCATCGTTGATGCCTATCGTGAAATGGTTTTTTGGTTTGCTGAGTGAGATATTGTCAAATACCGCCTTTACCATAGCTGGAGTGAAATCTTTTGAGCCAAGACCATAACGGCCTCCGACAATTTTAGGATAATCTTTAAATTTTACAGTCCCCCTTTCCATTGCCTCACCGATGGCAGTCCTGACGTCAAGATATAATGGTTCACCGATCGCGCCAGGTTCCTTGGTGCGGTCAAGGACGGCAATTGATTTGACACTCTTTGGTAGACTTTCAACAAAGGCATCAATATCGAATGGCCTGAAGAGCCTTACCTGAACCAGTCCCAATTTCTCCCCTTTTGCATTAAGGACACTAATTGTATTTAAGATTGTCTCTCCTGATGACCCCATGGTCACGATAATCCTTTCAGCATTGGGATCGCCAACGTAGTCATAAAGTTTATATTGCCGTCCAATGATACTGGCAAATTTATCCATTATCTTCTGTACGATACCCGGGGTTGCATTGTAATATTTGTTTACCGTTTCTCTTCCCTGGAAATACACATCAGGATTCTGTGCAGTACCACGTATGTATGGATTATCAGGGGTGAGCCCCCTCTTACGGTGAGCTATAACAAGGTCGTTGTCAATCATTGCACACATATCATCAAAAGTTACCTCTTCAATCTTCTGGACTTCATGGGATGTCCTGAAACCATCGAAGAAGTGCAGAAACGGCACTCTGGATTCAAGAGTGGCCGCATGTGCAATCAGGGCAAAATCCATCGCCTCCTGGACATTTTGGGAGCACAACATGGCAAAACCGGTAGCCCTTGCGGCCATCACATCTGAGTGATCTCCAAATATCGACAATCCCTGACATGCCAGGGATCGGGCGGTTATATGAAAGACTGTGGGTGTTAGTTCACCTGCGATCTTGTACATGTTTGGGATGAGTAACAGCAGCCCTTGAGAGGCTGAAATCGTGGTAGCCAGGGCACCGGTGGTAAGGGAGCCGTGCACTGCCCCTGCAACGCCTGCCTCAGACTGCATCTGGCTAACCTTTGGCACCGTCCCCCATATATTCACCTGCCCTGCCGCTGACTTCGCATCGCAAATCTCTGCAATGGGTGATGAAGGAGTAATGGGATAAATCGTGATAATTTCATTTGTGGCATGCACCACATGCGCGCATGCCATACAGCCATCGACTGTTACCATCCTGCGACTCATTTCTTTCTCCTTATTGATTTCAATGCATTATCAAATACGTAACCACCAGAGAAGTAATATTTGGGTGAGAAATAAATAACATTTGATACTTGACGCTTGTACCTCGTATCCCACATCCTGCAACGTGCATCAGTATCCTGCATCTATCTTCTAGCCTCTAGCATCTCCCATCTTGCATCTTACATCCCGTATCCCGTGCATCTGTCCTCTGTGGTATAATTCATCAAAACAGCTTACATTATTTTTTATAATTTGTCGAATAAATGTATTTGATATTTTATATTCATCTGACTTAACGGAATCAACCAGTTTAGACTCTAATAGTCTAATCTTTTTGAAACCTCTTGTCTGATTTCATCTGCTCCTTTATTAGCCAGCTTTCCAAATTCACCGCCGAAGGTCGTATGGTTCAAAATATTCCCCTATTTCATCATTTGTACTTTTGAATACTTTTTCGATACATAGCGCGGCATAGCCGCAACTATAAAAGACGTTTAAAATAAGTTGTCATTGCAAAGGTGCTAGCCTGAAGCAATCTCAAGAAAAGAAGTTTTATAGAGTAAACCCTCATGAACCAAAGGCTCACAAAAGAGCAAGAAAATATTTCACCCTCCTTAATCCCTCCCATCAATGAGGGAAAGTGTGTAGGTTGAGTTGAACGAATCTTTGGAACCCAACAAATGCCCATATTCACGCAGGGCAAACAGGGTGTAATACAACATTTTTTATCGGAAAGAAAAAAGGCTACGCAATATCGCAGGTCACAGGCATGTGGCGCAACCTTTTTCTTTACAGTGGTGAGACACAATAGAAAAAGATATTGTGTAGTAAGTTGTTGGGTTTCTCCTTGCTCAACCCAACATACCAAACTATAAATCGCTCCGTCACAACTTTCATTATTCATATGAATCAATGGCCTAATATTTTACTTATTTCAGTTCTATATCAAATATCAAAGTGTGGATAAGGTTGGGTTGAACGAATCTTTGGAACCCAACAAATGGCTGTGTTCACGCTGCTCAAACGGGGCGAAATACAACATATTTGTTCAGGAAGAAAAATGGCTACGCAATATCGCAGGTCACAGGCATGGGGCGCAGCCTTTTTCTTTACAGTGAGTTGTTGGGTTTCGCCCTGCGCAACCCAACCTACTCAACTAACACATAACATTATAATTATGTTGATTCGATTTACTAAACGACATAAAATAATGGAGCCAAACCTATAGCGATCCCTTCTATCGAAGATATGGCGATGGTCAGCGTCTTTATCATTCCCTGCCTGACCGCCTAGCATAAGGAACACAAGTTAACGAAGGCGCTACAGAAAGACCCTGGTGTTGCAGAAACGGGTATTATTGTATAAAATGGAAATCAAATACAACCTCTAAATCACTAAAATTATTAAAGGAACTTTAGGATGAAAATAAAAGTAATCGTAGAAAAAGGGGAAGATGGTTATTTTGTAGCTCATTGCCCGTCATTAAAAAGTTGCTGGTCTCAGGGAAAGACTAAAGAAGAAGCACTAAAAAATATCCAGGAGGCAATTGAGTTATATTTAGAGCCTGAGATAGAAAATTTTGTAGAAGACGAAAATCACAAAATTTATGAATTGGTATTATGAAACTTCCTCTGTTATCAGGACGGCAGGTATTATCAACATTAAAACGGCTTGGTTTTGTCGAAGTCCATCGAAAAGGAAGCCACGTTAAAATGAAACATCCTGACGGAAGAATAATTGTTTTTCCATATCAGGACGAAGTTGACCGTTATACTTTAAAAGGTGCGTTAAGAGATTCCGAAATAAATATTGAAGATTTTATAAAAAATGTTAAATAGTTCGGTAGGTTGGGTTGAGGCACGAAACCCAACAGTTCATTGAATGCCGTAAACAGTTTGTGTTGGGTATCACTTACGTTCAACCCAACCTACTCAACTGTTACACCATAATTATAAAGTGAAGTAAAGGGTCACCATCTTAAATAATAAAATATTGATATTTTCTCTTGCGTTATTATAGTGATTTCTAAACAATTATTTAAGATTTAAGATGCGACCCTTGCGTCTTATATCAGGACGAAGTTGACCGTTATACTTTAAAAGGTACGTTAAGAGATTCCGAAATAAATATTAAAGATTTTATAAATAATGTTAAATAGGAAAACACTATAACACATATAAGACTTAAATCATTGAATTGAGACTTTAATCGTTGGGTTTCGCTTTACTCAACCCAACCTACACAACTGATACATACATAAATCAGATGCTAATTACCTTTGTCGTTTCCTCGCCAAACTGGCTTATCACTCTTACTGCAATCTTCTGCCCTTTCCTTGTTTCTATCGGGTGAGAGATGTGACCGTATAAACGGTCAAAAGCATCATCATCTATTTCAATCTTTAATGTTTTCTCTGCTTTGGCTTTGATTGATTGTTTACTGAGTTCACTTAATCCTTTTTTCCATTTGTCAAATTCGTCTTTGTCGCCTCCGCAAAAGAAAACTTGTTTAACGATGAAGTTGCTGCCGTCATAATCATCGTCCACCATCCAGTAAGCAATGTCATTGATGTTGCGGGATTTTACTTCGTCTTTAATCGGGTCGTAAATATCAAGACCGCAAATTTCTACCTGAATTGTTTTTCCTTTTTTGTGAACTTCAACTTCGGGTTCACCGATGGTAACAAATGATGCTGCTTTCTTATCGTGCTTCAATAAACCGTCCTGCATTAAATCATCGTGCATACGAACCTTTGTTACTTCAAAAGTTCCGGCACTGGTTGTTTCCGTTTTATTAGCAATGTCGCTTTCAAATGAGAAGCCAAGTATAATTAACCAGTCCACATCTCCGCGCAAGCGGCATTCTCTTACTGCTTCATTTACTGCCTGCCTGCTGACCGTTCCGAATTTAGGGCCAATGTGTATGTATGCTTTCTTCTCACCTTTCTTGGTATCGTAAAATCCTTCCGCATGTAAATAAGGATGGGCTAAGGTTTCAATTCTTTTGAAAACTGCCTGTTCATTCTTGATTCCGTTTTTTACTCCGGCAGATTTCATGTGTTCAAAAATCCGTTCTTCAAATTTGGTTACATCACCTGCATCTTTTTGATAAATGGTTTCTAATTCATCAGGTGAAATGGGTTCGTAGTTTTGAAGCGTTTCCACTGTAAAAGGACCTGAAACGCGTAAGCGTTTCCTATCTATTTCCGGCTGATCGAAAAGCGTTTCTTCTTCTGCGGGTTCGTCGTTTGCAAGACTTTTTAAAGTGATGTGAGGAACTTTTTTGTAAATGAATCCTTGTCTTACATCTGCACCTTTTTCATCGTACAATTTATAAAACGGAAAAGTAGCTGTCATTAACCGTGTCTTGGCAATGTTGAGTGC
>JAUSDH010000026.1 GCA_030650655.1 Candidatus Brocadiaceae bacterium | reverse complement strand
GATCGAAACGCACCCCCGATTCCCTCTCAGTGCGAAGGATGTCCACAAGAATACTTAAAGAGCCTGGCAGCGCTAATGGATGATGCGCGCCCTCAGGAAGCACGAAGATCTTTATCCCCCTGGCATTTCTTTCTTCTACATAGGTGTTGACAAAATCTGCACAATTAGCCCACTGTGAGCGTGAAATCCAATGGATTTCGCTGTCATCAACAAACAGAGAAAACAGCTTCGCGTTACCAAGATTTTGAGACGGTGGTCCGAGTAAAAAAGGGGTTATCTTAATATTATTTTCCGTCAGGGTCTGAGCCGCTGAAAGGACGTTGTTTGAATTTGCCCCGCCAATTACCACCACTTCCTCAATTCCTTTTTGTTTTAATGAAGGAATTATGGATGCATGTTTACGTAACTTGGTTCCGGACACGCCAAAGCTAAGCTCATCGTCCCGTTTGACCCATATATCTGAACGGCCAAACCAGCGCAATCTATGTATGCGGCTCTGAAGACGAAAGGCTTCAGCCGTTTCCAGCCGGCAGGCGTCTGCTACTTTTCTGTAAAGTTCGTTTTCCTGAATCATAATAAGTAATCAAGGCAAAGAAATCCTTGGTTCAAGTCAGAAAGTCCCCTCTTGGGAGGGGATTTAGGGGTGGGTAAGACGGTAATTTATGAGCTATTCACTGAGTTTCATGACCCTTGTCCTTGTGAAAACGGGGAAAGGTACCCACCCCTAACCCCTCCCAAGAGGGGAATAATTTGTACCATTGCAAAATATGTGCAGTTAAGTTAAACACGGACAAGCAGGGTTTGTTCATGCCACCTTAAAAACCGCTCAAATAAAATGAAAATTCCTATACAATGAAAATAACGGATTTTTATAATGATCTGTATTCTGCCAGTAATTTCCTGAATTTGTTAACCGTCACTTTATAGGCCTCTTTGCCGGCAAGGTCGACCCCGGCATCTTTCAGAATTTCAAGCGGCTCTTTGTGTGATCCTGCTTTCAGAAATGTAAGATAATCTTCAACAGCAACTTTATCGCCGGAGGTTACACGCTCAGACAAAGCTATTGCCGCGGACAGACTGGTAGCATATTTGTAGACATAAAAAGCATTGTAAAAATGGGGGATTCGCGCCCACTCGTAGTTTAACTGCTCATCAATAACCATTCCCTTACCCAGATAGATTTCAAGATTTTTCCTGTAAATGTCCGTTATGCTTTTCGTGATCAGCACCTTACCGGATTCAGCCATCTCATGAATCTCTTTTTCAAAATTTGCGAACATAGTCTGTCTATAGAAGGTTGCTTCTATTCGTTTCATGTTGTGATACAGAAAGAATTTCTTCTCTTCGCGAGATTCGGCAATCTTTGACATGTGATCGAACAGTAAAGCTTCATTGAATGTCGAGGCTATCTCAGCCAGAAAGATTGGGTTTTGATAATAGATATATGGTTGATTTTCAATGGAGTAATCCCGATGCAGGCAATGACCAAATTCATGTGCAAATGTTGAAACGTCAGAGAACTTTTCCGTGTAATTTAAGAAAATTAATCCCCGGCTCGCATAACTCCCCCAGGAGAACGCCCCTGATCTTTTGCCAGGGGATTCCAATACATCAATTACCCGTGCACGAACAGTAGCGTCGTACTTCCTGAGATATTCCGCACCGAGGGGTTCAAGCGCTGTACGAACCAGTTCAATTGCCTCTTCATAGGAATATTTCTTATCAACATCATCAACCAGGGGCACATAATTATCATAGAAGTGTAATTCTTTAATTCCAAGCTCTTCCTGTTTCAGGGCATTGAACTCGCTGATCACATCGATGTTCTCTTTTACAACCTCAACGAGATTACTGATTACTGTGGTTGACAAGTAATCGGGAAACAGGGACATTTCCTGCATTGACGTATAGTTGCGTACCTTCGCCAGCTTAATGTTTGCAAGCACGTTTGCAGCATAGGTATTTGCCAGTACATCAATATTCTGCTGGTAAGGCCGGTAATAATAATCAAACACTTTTTGACGGAGAGCCCGATCAGGAGATTCTAATAGTTGAGCATATTTTGCATGAGAAAGGTGGATTTTTTCTCCCTTATGTTCAAATTCCCCGAATGAAATATTGTTATCATGAAAAGCAGAAAAAACATCATCAGGCTTTTTCAAGGCAATTTCCAGTTCCGCTAAAACTGTTTCCGTTTCTTCTGAAAGGATATGCGGATGGTACCGGGCATAGCTTTGCAAAAAGAAGCGATATCCTGCCAGGCGGGCATTTTCATGAATCATTTTGTCAATATCATCATGTGATAGAGAGGACAACTCTTTTTTTATAAAAACGGTTTCAGCAGAAATCTTTGAAACAAGCAGTTCAATACGACCTTTCATCTCTTCATATACGGCGTTTCTGGTGTCCTCAAAAAAGCGTACATTCGCATATACGTATAAATTTTCTCTCATTATAGAATGGTTAATATAAAACTGCATAAACTGCCCGAGTTTACCGGAATTAGCAAGAGTGCCTTTAAACTTCAGGAGCTGAGGAAGTTCTTTTTCTACCTTCCGGTAGTCTTCTTTCCAAGAATCATCCGATGCATACAAAACAGACAAATCCCATTTGTATTTGTCTTCTATTTGATCTCTGTTTTTATTCTTGTTCATATATTTATTTCCCTATTTCCCTTACTTTGATTTTGCCATCGACGAACATCTCTTTTTTGATCTTTGGTAGTTTTTTTACCCTTGCTTCAATCTGTAATGCCATACTCCTGCTTCCAATCTTCTTTTTCATAACCAGCGTTAAAGGGGCTTTCCCCCGTAAACATTTTGCTCCTTTTTTATCATTACTGGTATGTTCTGCAAATCTTCTTTCCACATCAGTGGTAATGCCTGTGTATAATCTTCCATGTTTACATCGTATCACATACAAAAACCATTTTTCCATTTTTAAACGCCTCACTCGAATGTATAGGAATTTTCATTTT
>JAUSDH010000020.1 GCA_030650655.1 Candidatus Brocadiaceae bacterium | reverse complement strand
CCGGACATTTCTTTCTTTGTTGTCAAACCCGTTACAACTGGAAGTGTGTTTACGGTCTGTTTCAATACAGCGTCCTTTACAAATATAGAATTTGTAATCATGCGTTTATTTTTATTTACCAGATAGACCTCTATGCCCTTCCATCTTCCTTTATCCCAGAGAATCGAATGCTGTTCCATACGATATTCTCCCGATAACATCTTATTCAACTCTGAAAGGCGGATGGTATTGACAAGGACGCCGATTGCCTTTTTTTTACTCATACTAAAAACAGGGGCAGAGACTGCGAGTTCTGGCAATTCATCATGTCCGGCCGGATTTTCTACCAGGGCAATAGCATCCTTCCCTTTTATAAAAAAGGTCTCGTTAGATAAATCCTTTCCAATTTCGGCGTTATCTGTGGATGCCACAACCCGTCCTTCCATCGAGAGGATATGGATTGTCTTTATACTCTCGTCAAGGGTAATCTTGTTTTCTGCAAGGTATTTGCTAAGGTTGCTAACGGAACCTTCCCTTCCGCGAATTTCCTTTGGAAGCCGGGTTATTATAAAACCGTCACTGGCAAAATCCTGGGCGCGTCGTCTGGTCATCTCCAGAAACTGACAGACCTGTCCTCTATACGACTCCGCAATGACAGCTATATCCTTGAGTGCGGCATTTTTTGTATGAGCTTTAATTAGGTAGTAGCTCAGAAAGAATGCTGCAGGCACAGAGAGGGCTATAATGACAATTGCCGGTAATGACTTTTTTAACAGCGAATTGAGTAACTTAATTTTAATAAATAACATATAACAAGAAATGAAAAATGTTTAAGTGTTTTTTGACGATTTATTTTTTCGGGCAGTTTCTATACTTCTCACAAAGATTGAAATCAATTCTTTGCATTCGGTAATACCTTTATCAACTTTTTTATTGCCATCACTCATCCTTTTTTACTTTTTAATTGTTCATTTCTTGTTATATGTTATTCATTTCTTTTATAGTCAAAAATAACACCTGTTGAGCAGTAACGTTTTTTCTTTTCTCTCGTTCCCAAGCTCCAGCTTGGGAACGAGCGGCCAATTAGTGGATTGTAACTCTGCGCTCTTCGCGCCCTTCGGCTTTGCGGTGAATTATAGTGAACCCTCGCAATGACAACTTACTATTAGCGTCTACGATATTACCTCTTTTTTACCTCTTCGACGGCATGAGTAAAATCATTTTCTGTTATTATGAATTCCTTATTGCCAGCACTCTGTTTGTTTATAGCATTTCGGATGGTCATTAATGCAGCCTTTTTGCAAATCAACTCTATATCAGCGCCTGTCAGCCCTTCGGTTTCCTGTGCAAATTTTTTAAAATCAATCCCCTTTTCCAGAGGTTTATCTTTCGTATGTACCTGAAATATCTTTAAACGGGTCTCTTCATCGGGGATGGGAATTTCTATGAGATAGTCAAATCGGCCTGCTCGCAGCAAGGCCGGGTCTATCTGATCCATACGATTCGTTGCTGCAAGCACCAGGACTCCTTTCAACTCTTCAATGCCGTCCATTTCTGTAAGAAACTGACCGATGACGCGCTCTGTTACATGCGAATCGCTTCCTTCTCCGCGTCTTGGGGTAATCACATCCAGTTCATCAAAGAAGATAATGCAGGGCGCCGCCTGTTTTGCCTTTTTGAACATATCCCTGATACCGCGTTCCGATTCACCGACATATTTTGAAATCAGGGCAGGTCCCTTGACCGATATAAAATTGACTTTTGTCTCATTGGCAACAGCCTTTGCCAGGAGGGTTTTCCCCGTTCCGGGAGAACCATGAAGGAGAATTCCCTTTGGCATATTGATCTTTGCCTGTTTGAACAGGTCAGGATACTTCAATGGCCATTCCACAGCCTCCCGAATCTGTTGTTTAACAGTCTCGAGTCCTCCAACATCCTCCCAGCGCACATTGGGGATTTCTACGAATACCTCACGCAAGGCAGATGGTTCTATCTCTTTCAACGCTTCGATAAAGTGTTCCATGGATACTTTAAGATTCATCATGGTTTCGTATGGGATATTTGATGTGCCTAAATCAATTTCCGGTATGACTTTTCTCAGACAGAGCATGGCAGACTCACGGCAGAGCGCCTGGAGGTCTGCACCCACAAAACCGTGGGTAATTTCGGCCAGTTTATTGAGGTTTACATCTTCAGAGAGGGGCATACCGCGGCTGTGGATTTCGAGGATTGTGAGTCGCGCATTTTGATCAGGAATGGGTATGGATATTTCCCTGTCAAAACGCCCAGGACGACGCAGTGCAGGATCCAACGCCCCTGGTATATTTGTAGCAGCGATAACAATTACCTGCCCCCGATTATCAAGTCCGTCCATAAGCGCGAGGAGTTGAGCTACGACCCTTTTCTCTACATCTCCCACGACATGTTCACGTTTCGGCGCAATAGCGTCAATTTCATCGATAAAGATAATGCTCGGGGCATGCTTTTTTGCATCTTCGAATATTTCCCGAAGCCGGGCCTCGCTTTCTCCATAGAACTTGTGAATAATCTCTGGCCCGTTGATGGTAATGAAATGTGCATCGGTTTCATTGGCCACAGCTCGTGCAATGAGCGTCTTTCCACAGCCTGGTGGACCATATATCAACACCCCTTTTGGGGCATCGATCCCCAGTCGTTCGAATACCTCAGGACGCTTTAAGGGAAGTTCTATCATCTCGCGTATCCGCTGTATTTCATGACCGAGGCCGCCGATGTCTTCATACGAAAATTTTAAGCGTTCACTAACTCCCGGTTTTCCCTCGGCAAATTTTAACAGCGTTGTGGGATTGATTACTACGACTCCTTTAGGGGTCGTGCTTTTAACCACAAAATCGGTAAATCGACTGCCAAAGAGCGTGGCGCGTATCCGGTCGCCCTCAACAGTAGGAAGTCCATCAAGTAGATTTCCAATGTATTTACTGTCCCGTTCGAGATTAACTGTAGTGATTGGGGTAAGGACGACATTGTCTGCGGGATTCCACGCTATTTTTTTTATGGTGACCTTTTCATCAAGACCTATTTGGGCATTACCACGGGTCGGGCCATCGATCTGGATAATTCCTTTCCCACGATCCTCTTTAAAGGCAGGCATTACCTTTGCGACCGTACGCTTCTTGCCCGCGATTTCTACAATATCTCCAATCGTGGCACTTAGTTTTTCAATATCGGCAGGGTCGATCCGTGCCAGTCCCCGTCCTACATCCTTTTTTACAGCCTCTGCAACCTTTAAGGTTATTTCATTCATTATCCACACCTATTCCTGCCACTAAGGCACAAAAACACAAAAAATTAGAGAACGATTCGATTAATACCATCTTCAAAAGTAATCCCATCGTAAACAACAGGAACAGCTACTTGTCTTTGATAAAAGGTAACAGTTCAGCACCCCCACCTGACCTCCCCCATCGAGGGGGAGGAAACGTTTTTCCCCCGCCCCTGGTGGGAGGGGTTAGGGGAGGGGGGAACGGATACGATAAAAGGGACCTCTTTTCGAGAGTTCGTGACAGAAACAAACTTTATGTTTTCTTAACTTTGTGTCTTGGTGTCTTAGTGGCTAGATAGTTTCTTAATAAAAATATTTTTACATTTTCGGCAAAAAAAATTTAGCACCGACCCTTGTGTAGCGCGAACTTCAGTTCGCAGGACAGCGACATAAATGTCGCGCTACATGTTCCGACTCGTTCGGGTTAGGTATTATTTCATGAGTTTTATCTCAAGTACCCCGTTTTTATACGTGCGCACCATTTTGTCTTTCGTGAAACTTTCCTTCAGGAGGATTTCTTTGTGATATTTCTTTTCGCGTGTCTCCGCTGAAATCTGCAATATATCGTCTTTCAAATCGATACGGATATCCTTTTCTTCCACGCCTGGCATCTCGGCCACGATCATGGTATGATCTGATTCTTCAAAGATATCGACAATGGGTTCCCGCACTTCATCGACAACTGCCTCTCCCTTTTCATCCTTGTGTATATTGCCAAAGGGTTCTACCTTAATCTTATCTGCGCCCAACCCGCCCACCTTTATAGAAATGCCGAATAAACCACTCAAATTTTTATTCAAGCCCTTAATCTCACCTGTCTTCTGGAACTCCTCCCCTTTTTCTGCGAGATCGCCAAGTTTTTCTACAAATTCACCCAAACCCTTAAAGATGCCCCCAATACCTAAATCAAATTTGCCTTCCGTTTCCTTCTTGCCCGTCTTTTTAGTAGTCATAACGTCCTTCCTTTCTTGAAAATTGTGAATTGCCGGGTTTCGCTCTGTTTAATTAAATGTGCTTCCCGTTTTCCCCTCTATTAACGTATAGGATTTCAATCTTGTATGATTCCCCTCTTGGGAAGAGACTCCACAATTCCCCTCTTGGGAGGGGTTGGGGGTGGGTCCCATAAGCGCTAAGTTAAAATTACGGATTAATTTAACCATGTAATGAATAACGAATATCGAACAAGGAATTTCGAATTATGAAGTTTTTTTATCCTCCTTTTGTCTCGCGGTTTTTACGCTTGTTACAAAAATCGAAATAAGCTCATTATTCTCATGAATCAGTGGTTCAAGCTTTGACGTCGGCTTTATGAGATTGGCTTTTACAATCATCAATAACCATATCCTTGTT
>JAUSDH010000004.1 GCA_030650655.1 Candidatus Brocadiaceae bacterium | reverse complement strand
AACAAGGTTTATTTACTGGGCGATCCAAAGGCTTCACTATCCAATCTGGAGAATTTAAAAAATCCAGAGTTTTTAACTGCAACTTTTAAGGTTACTACAACGGGCGCTGTAAAATTCATAATACTTTCTATATTGAGTTTACTTATTGTAAGTTTGTGGATTAAGAGAAGTTTAAAAAGGCATAGCATAGTTCTCATATCTATGGCTTTAATAGTTGGAGATCTCTGGTTTTTCGGAAATCAGTATATCGTAACATTTGACTCTAAAAAGTACATGTGGGATGAAGAAACGCTTGATTTGTTAAAAAACGACCCTGAGCCATTCCGCATTACCACTGCAGGTTATGCTGGTCCAAACCATAGTATGGTTCACAACATTGCCAATATTGGGGGATACGAAGCAAACGTCATCAAAGAATACAGTGAATTTATGAACCTGTCTGAGGGTAAACCTTTAGATGACCTGCGCATTCTTATGGAGGTAACTCATATCTCAAAGTTAACCAATCTGCTCAATTTAAAGTATATCTTTATCTCTCGCGAAGGAGGCATTGAAAATCACCCTGCTATTAAACTGGTATCTAAAAATCCAAAGTACACCCTTTTTAAAAATACGATGGCATTACCACGCGCTTTTATCGTTCATGCATCGAAAACTTTGCAGGGAAGAGACGCCATATTTAAAGAATTCGTCAGCCGTGAATTTAATCCCTTAAAATATATAATTCTGGAAGAACCATCCATGTTGGTAAAAAATGTAGACCCTCTCAGCATACAACAGGAACCAGTCCCAACTTTTCTTGAATATTCACCAAACAGAGTTACAATAAAGGCAACTTTATTTGAGGATGGGTATCTTGTCCTGGGTGATACGTTTTATCCAGGCTGGAATGCTTATATTGATGGGAAAAAGAGCCGGGTTCTCAAGACGGACTATATCCTGCGATCGGTCTTCCTTGAAAAAGGTGATCACATTGTAAAATTTGTTTATGAACCGAAATCCTTTACCATCGGAATGATTATCACCCTGACCAGTATAATAATTCTGATCCCTTTATCTATATACTTTAAGATTAGAAGACGTTGAACAAGAAGATTCGCTTAATATTATTCGCACTCATCACGGTATTGCCTGTATTAATTTACCTGAATTCACTGGGAAATACCTTCGTTTATGATGATTATCTTACGATAACCAACAATTATTTCATTCGGGAGTGGAGGTATCTCTCTGCATTTTTTAGTCAGAAATACTTTGCAATTTCCAACGAACTAACTTACCGGCCTATCGTTACCCTCTCCTATTTTGTGGATTATGCCCTCTGGCAACTTCGACCGTGGGGTTATCATCTGACCAATTTAATAATCCATACCCTCAATGTCTACCTGGTCTATTTTACAGCATATCATCTTTTTAAGAATCGTATAACGGCATTCATTTCCTGTCTGCTTTTTTCGGTACATCCCATTTTTTCAGAGGCTGTAAATGCCGTTAGCTATCGGGAAGACCTTTTATCCGCCTCTTTTCTGCTTGTAGCCTTTATCCTGTTTATTCAATACAACAAGAGTACGAACAGAAGATACTTCATTATCTGGTATGCGCTTTCATTGCTTACCTATCTTTTAGCCATGTTATCGAAGGAAACAGCGTTCGTTCTCCCCTTCTTGATACTCTCCTATGAGCTTATCTTTCAGAAAAATCATATCGTAAACCTCCATAATCGCACAAGACGCCTGGTAGCAAATTACGCAGGTTACCTTGCCATAGGTGGTTTTTATCTGTTTTTACGATTCTATTTATTTCATAATTCCGGTGAATCAGTCGGGTATCCTGGCAATAGTGTTTTTGTAAATTTTATCATGATGACAAAGGTGCTCGGTTATTATGTAAAGCTATTGTTTATTCCAGTCCCACTCAATGCAGATTACATCGTTCCCCTTACTTTTTCACCAGCCGACGCAGCCTTTGTTATAAGCATTACATTATTAATAATCACCGCTATTTTATTAATAAAAAAATGCCGTCTTTCGAGTATATGGACTTTTTCAACTATTTGGTTTTTTGTTACACTTCTACCCGTATTAAATATTATCCCGATAAATAACATCATTGCCGAGCGATACCTCTATATTCCGGGCATAGGATTCACGATGCTCTTCGGTTCGCTATTGACTCATAGAATTTCAGAGCATGGCATCTATAAACTATTTCGTATAGGATTGATCGCCGTAGTTTGCCTTTTATTTGTATGGGGCACAGTAAGCAGAAACAAGATATGGTTAAATGAATTCACGTTTAGCACAGAAACCATACGCCGTTCACCAGCGAGTTTCAGGGTTTATAACGACTTAGGTTTCTTTTATTATCATAATGGTTCAATTGATGCGGCTATTCAGGCATTTAAAGATTCCATAAAAATACGGTACGATCAGCCCAAGGCGCATTGCAATCTCGGCGCTGCGTATTCATTGAAGGGTATCAATGATGCGGCAATTGAGGAACTTAAAGTTGCAATACAGCTAAGAAACCAATATCCAGAAGCTCACAATAATCTGGGTATCCTTTACAAAAGAAAAGGCATGCTCAATGAAGCAGTCAATGAGTATATTGAGGCGCTGAAGGTTAATCCTTATTATGCAGACGCCCACAACAACCTGGGAAGTGCATTAATCGATCAGGGAAGGTTGGACGAGGCGCTCTCTGAAATAGAAAAAGCCGTAAAAATACGAAGGAATTTTGCCCTTGCACATTATAATATAGCCGTGGTTTATTTTAAAAAGAACCTAATAAACGAGGCCTACAATAAACTCCTGGAGGCCTATCAATTAGACCCAACAAATGCCGATGTCCACATTAGTCTGGGCGTTGTATATCTGGATCATTTTCATGATAAAGAAAAGGCATTGATCCACATTAAAGAGGCCCTACGGCTTAATCCAAAACACAAGCAAGCCAATGAAATGAAGACTACTATCAACAAACTAACATCACAAGAGAACACGCCTTGATAATTTACAATTTTAGATATTTTCAATCATGAACAAATATCTTATAGGTATAGCCCCTTATATTATTCTGTCCATAATATCGGTTATTGTTTTTTGTAATACACTGGATAATACCTTTGTTTACGACGATTCTGTAACCATCGTCAATAATAACCTTATTAAAAGCTGGAAGAATTTTCATACCCTTTTTTCATTCAATTACTTTATACTCTCCGGCGAGTTGAGTTATCGTCCGCTGGTCACACTAACGTATTTCATCGATTATTCCCTATGGGGCTTGAATTCTACTGGTTTTCATCTCACAAATATTCTCCTACAAACAGCAAATACGATATTATTTTATATTTTCCTCAAACGAGTAACGAAGGTAAACACATTAGCCTTCTTCTCGACATTATTATTTACCACCCATCCGATCCTTACCGAAACAGTAAACTCCATTAGCTACCGCGAGGATCTCCTCACCGCACTCTTTTTCTTAATCGCCTTTATCTTGTATCTAAAAATTAACAAAACATTTTTTAATAAAAGTAAATTCTTACTATATTACCTGGGCTCTTTATTCTCGTATCTATTGGCTCTCTTCTCAAAAGAGATGGCGATTACATTCCCCATTCTCTTGATATTATTCGATATTTTCTATTTGCCGTCGGATAAACTACTTCAAGCGCTTATAAAAAAATTAAAAGGTATTTATATTGGATACTTTTCAGTCACCGCCTTTTATCTATTTATTCAGTTCGTGGTATTTCGACATGTATACATCAGGTTAGATCAAACCAAGCAAAGTTTATTTGTCATGATTAAAGTGCTTGCATCGTATATAAAGCTCTTGTTTCTTCCCTTCAATCTTAATGCAGACTATGTAATTCCACCTATAACAACGGGCATCATCTCTTTTATAATTTCCGGACTTTTAGTAATAACGGTAATCATCATTACCATTCAACTTTGTAAAAATAACAAACAATATTGGTTTTTCATTTCGTGGTTTTCCATTACACTTCTGCCAGTGTCGAATATCATTCCAATAGGAAATATTATGGCAGAGCGATACCTCTATATCCCTATTATGGGATTTTCTGTAATTATCGGCATTTTGTTCCAAAATTTTCATTTAAAAAAACCCTTATCTACGATATGTTCTGCGATTGTTATTATTATCTTAGGTGTTATGTGTATTAATCGGAATGGGATATGGCGTGATGAACTCACTTTGTGGTATTCAACCGCTATTCGCGAACCTAGCAGCGCCCGTGCGCATCATAATATCGGGGTAGTACATAGTGCTAAAGGCTACTATGGATATGCAGAGTTCGAGTACAAGAAGACCCTGGAAATTAATCCAAAGGATATAGAAGCGCATTATAATCTGGGAAATGCTTATGAAAGGAAAGGCATATTGGATAATGCTATCAAAGAATATCAAGAGGCAATACGATACAATCCTTATTATGCCGATGCCTACAACAATCTTGGCAGTATATACAAAAAAACACAACTCTTAGATAAGGCTATCGAATACTATAAGAAAGCGATTCAGTGCAATCCTTTTAGTCCCCATTACTATAATAATATTGGACTTGCCTATCATGAAAAAAAGCTATACAAAGAAGCTGCTACTGAATTTGCACGGTCATTAAAAATAAATTCGGAAATGCCCACGACACACAACCACCTGGGAAATACTTACAAGGAAATGGGGAATATTAAGGATGCTTTGAATGAATACACAACAGCAATTGAATTAGACCCTGCTACCGCCGACTTCCACAATAACTTGGGAATTGTCTATACCAATATAGGACAACTTGAAGAAGCTATTAAAGAATTTGAAACGGCAATTCGACTTGACCCAAAACTTGCAAATGTACATAACAACCTTGGTATTGCCGATGCAAAAAAGGGTAATTTAGATAAGGCTGTTGATGAATTGAATAAAGCAGTAGCGCTTGGCTATGACAATGCGGATGTACACAATAATTTGGCCGGGGTGTATCTCACAAAGGGGTTAACGGATAATGCGATAGTAGAACTAAAGCTGGCCTTAAAATTTAATCCCAAAGATAGCAATGCCCACTGTAACCTGGGAAATGCTTATATTTCAAAAAACCTTGAGGATGAAGCCCTTTCTGAGTTTAAAGAGGCTATTACATATAATCCTACAGATGGAGAGATATATTACTACCTTGGAAATGCATTTTATAGAAAAGGACAGTATAACGAAGCAGTAAATGCCCTGAATCAATCGGTTCACTATCAAATCAATAATCCATTAGCACATAAGATGCTTGGTGTTATTTATGCAAATTACCTGAATAACCCCTCCAGTGCATTCTTCCATCTGAACGAAACGCTAAGATTAGACCCTCAGCAACCTATGGCAAAAGAAATATCCGAAGCCATCGATAAACTAAGAATTAAGACAGCCAACGAATAACAATTTGTATTCTTCAATAAATTTTCACTGTGTCAATCTAGCAATTTAGTTATTGACAATATCGAATTTATATCTATAATACAGCTTATAATTATACTTCGAGATAGAGGTATGTTATTACAATAACAAAGTAAAGATGTTTTTGTGTACTTCGTGTTGTTTGATTACATAGATATTATAAATACATATCAAAAGGTATGTATTTATAATAAGTTACAGTTTCAAACAAAAATCTGTTGATATATTTTTCAACAGAGCTACTACCTAGCGAAAATCCTAAGAATCTGCAAAAGTTTCACTACTTGTCGATCATAACTTTTTCATGGCTTTGCCCATTGTGAGTTCTTTCTGACAAGGTATACTCATAATTGATATACCAAACTAAGAAATAAAGAATGAGTAGCAACAAAGTTAATTCTTAATATGTATTATCGGAAGATAATAAAAATTCTTTAACAAAATTTTGTAAATAATCTTAAGATATTATTTTGTAGTTAGTTAAGTTCTAATCAACCTGTGGTTTGAAATATCTTAATCAACCACTTAAAAAAAGGAGTACAAAAGATGTATTTTCTTAATAAAAATATAAATAAACACGAAGGAATTATCCGATGCCTCTCGTTGTCCATGATTGTAATTGCATCAGGTCTTTTTATTTCCATACCATTTTTTAAGAGTGCGAAGGTTGAAAAACTTAATAGGCATGAAAGCACGTTATGCATGCCAAACCTAGACCAACTTTGCCGTTCTGATGTAAAAGAAAGACGGTGGGAATATATTGTTATTCATCATAGTGCTACTGCAAAGGGCAATGCCACTCGATTTGATTATTATCATAAGAAAATAAAGGGGTGGGAATATGGCCTAGCTTATCATTTTGTAGTTGGAAATGGATCTTTTTCAGGAGATGGCGAGATTGAGGTTGGCAATCGATGGAAGCAGCAAATTCATGGGGCCCATACGGCAAATATGAATTGCAATCGCGTAGCAATTGGAGTTTGTTTAGTAGGTGACTTTGAAAATGGAGGAGCTCCAAAGGAAAACCAATTTGAATCATTGGTCAGCCTTGTTCAATATCTTTCCAGAAAATACAATATTCCTTCATCTAATATATTAGAACATAAAGATATACACCAGAAGGCGACAGCCTGCCCGGGTAAAAACTTCCCATTCACAGAACTTAAGACACGGCTTCTGCAAATTGCTTCAAAATCGAGCAATCACAAAGAATTATAGCAGAATTTTGCTCACGTTATTTTGTTTGTGTCTTTAAGAGTTCAGCCTTTACATCTTCTATGGATAAGCCATAAGGTCTGCCGTGCTCTTGCAATTTTTTGTCGTATTTATAATTTCGAGCAGCCACAAATCCTAATCCACCTCCCTGAAAATATTCATAAACCATAATGGCCTGTTCTTCGGTATCTATCAGGTAAAGTGGCTGTCTATTACCTTGTCGTTCTCCTACCAATCCAAATACATGTCGAGCATTTCCATCTCCTTGCGCAATAACATAATTTGCCGAATTCTTAAAAATGAGTATGACGAATAACAAAGAAATGACAATGAGTAAGATTGTATTCGTACGATATATATTGCGCATGGTAATTCCCTCCTGATTGATAAAATACCTATTTATATTCTGCAACAAAGCTATACTACTTCTTGCTATTATTTGAGTTTGTTACATTTAAATTTTTATTTGACAGACTGAGGAAATTTGCTTCTTGCTCTTCTCTAATAATAATTGTAGGTTTTAAAAGAATGATCAGATTTGTTTTTTTGTTATTCTTCTGATCCAGGGAAAATAATCTTTTTAATACAGGTATTTTAGATAGTATTGGAATGCCGGTCGTTAGGGTTTCTTTGTTAATAGAACCAAGTCCACCAATTATAAGTGTACCCTTGTCAGGTATACAGACCGTTACAGACACCTGAGAAACAGTTACCTCGGGTAATTTAACGTTTATTGTTGACTTAACACCTGAACTAGTAGTTGCGCCACCGATAATCGCGGTACTTTCGACAGCTTCCACATCGATCGGTTCTTTAACTTTAAACACAGAAGGGGTTACTTCCAGATAGATGTATTTTCTGTCAGCAGACACAACAGGTCTCACATCTAACATCGTTCCTGTTGGTATAGTACCGATCTCTGGGGTTGTGACACCCTCAGAAACTGCTGTGGTTTTAATATAATTAATTACTCTGACAACGGCAATATTCCCACGCTGGGTATTGGAGAGTGTTATGCGTGGGGAGGTAAGTATCTCTGATTCTTTACTTTCTTGAACAGCGCTTAAGAATCCTTTTAGCATAGAGTTGTTTAAAATGGAATAATTGAGTTCAAGCCCTTTGCCAGATAAAGTTTCACCAAGTATGCCACCTTTTCCAGCACCAGTATTTGATGACGTATTTTTGCTAAAAAATTTAGTAATATTGCTCCCGATTTCTTCCAGAAATTTATCTGTAACTTCAATAAAACGGGCTTCGATGCTCACCTGGAGGTTTTGTGAAGACCTTAAAGAAGCCAACAAATCTTCAATTTGCTTATGAATATATTTGCTGTTAACTACCACCAAATCGCCTGGTTGCCCCGTCCTTGCAATAATACTTCCTTCACCTTGTCCAGGAATATTAATACTTCGTTGACCTCCTGTTGCAGAAGCCCCGATAACACTAGTGCGGTTTGACCATGATGACGGCTCAACGGTAGTAACAATTAATTCAATCAAGTCTAATACTCGTTCCGATGGATCTTTTGCTTTAACAACTGATTCACTTTTACTCATGGACATTTGAGCGCTGGCAGCTGCCGTAATATCAAATTTAAGGGGTTCCTTATCATCCAGATTAATTAATATATCCCTCACGTCATAAACCCGCATTTCCGTTTTTTGTTTATAAAAATGAATAATATCCCCCTCAACCACATATTCGCACCCTTTAGGCAGGATATATTTTAAGGCGGTTCTTAATGGTACGTCCTTGAGCTTTAATGTAACCGGAACATTTCCCGCTTCAGAATCGACAATCATATTAATATCTGTTTTTTCCCTTGTAAAGATCACAATGTCCCTTAAAGGTGTATCTAAGAATTCAAATGAAATGATTGTATTCAGGGCATCTTCAATAACTTTTGGAAATGGTCCCTCTGGGGGATTTGGAATCAGCCGGAGTTGTTCTGTTTTTATTTTATTTTCTTCCACAATTTTATCTAACTCTGGAAGTGTACGTTTTGAAATATCTGTCCACTGTTCTTTTGCAGGAAACCTTAAGGTGTCCTGGTAGGGAATAGACGCTTCTTTGAGATATTCATGGTTTTTTAATTTTTCCTGTGACTGGGTGGTCTTTAGATTTTCTGTGATATATTTGTGCCTCAGATCATTTACCTTTTCTTTAATATATAATGCCTCTTTGTTAGCAGAATCCGTCGTTAGTATTAAATCCGCAATCTTTGCAGCATCGTCATATCGTTCCTCTTTGATAGCGGTATATGCATTCTGAATTAACTGAGATATATCTTCATGGTGTGCGGTTTTTGCTTCTTTCGGTCCACCTGTCTTGTCTGGCATCTCAATTGACTTGTTTACTTCCTCCAGAAGTTGTCTGGATTGTTTTAGTAACGTCAGCGCCTCTTCATTATTTGGTTCTAACAGGACAGCCAGTTCGAGTGCATCAACGGCCTTAGTATAGTCTTTTTGTTCAAGATATATTTTGGCAGTCTTAAGATAGTAATTATTTGTAGTGGCTGGTTCTGTTTCTGAAGTATCTTTGTTTTGTGATAAAGACTGATACGGCGCAAAAAAGAGCAATAGGAACATGCTCAAGATAAATATTGAGATTAGGGTTGATTTGTTTTTCATGTACCCCCCTTGTAAAAGTTTTGATATCGCCAAGTATAGTCACCCATTAGAAGGCTTTTGTCAAGCGAAAAAGATTTTCCGCAGCAAAAATCGCAGATTTATTGCATTATAGAACGAAATAATTCTATTGTCTAACAAGCATTCATCCCATTGACCGCACCCGCATTTTCAACATTTTAGTTGCGGATTATAAATCCGTACCATTCACCCATCCGGATCAAGGCTTGCGCTGAATAGAATTCGGCACACGTTTAGGAATTACTCCTCATTTGCATGAGGACGGGCTTGTACGATGAATTCCTCCTGCCCGTGCGTGACCGCACGCAGACAGGTTGCCCCTGGCAAGTTCCTGCCCCAGAAAATCTTTGGTACCATGCTGTGTTCAATTGATTGTCACAAACTTATGGCTCTACGGCCAACCCTTTGTGGCTCGCAGCATAGGCGGACTTTATTGATAATGCTTTTCAGACTCTTTTTATGAATGGAACAGCTTCCCAATCAAACCTCATGGATTGACTACCAACCCCTCTACCGGTTCACTGTTCCATTCTTTAATTCCGCTACATAACTCTCTCCTTCCCCATTTTCATGAGGACAAGTTTATGGTGAGTGGAACAGTTTCCATTCCCCGTTTTCACGAGGACAAGTTTGTTTGGGTTTTATAAACCACTTCTTATCTCTTTGGTTCCCTGCTCCACCCACGGTTTTATTGAAATAATTTCTTGGGATCAAACGGGTTTTGGTCTTTTATGATAAAGTAACACGCCCTGGCTATTTTATTGCTTAACGCCTTGGTCGCCACGATTTGATTGGTCTTCGATGCCTTGCGTTGATGCCAACTCCTGGCAGGTGCACTATACCGTCTCATAAAATTTGCCGCCTCCACATACGCCCACGCCAAATATTTATTCCCGTTCTTCTTGTTGCCCTCTCCTTTCTTCTTCCCATTGGATATCCTTTCCGATGCTACACACCTGCAGTATGATGAATAATCTGACACGGTGGGAAACCGGTTGATGTCTCCTGTCTCAAGCATTATCGTTATTCCTAATATCTTACCTATACCAGGTACCGTCAACAGCTCTTCATATGGATACCTGAGTTTTACTTCTTTCAGCACCACCGTTCCTATTCTCTCTATCCGTTCATTGAAAAAGTCTATTACTGCCTTGTCACTCTGTGCTGCCATTATGAGGTTTTCATCCGGTAACAGCTTGCTTATTTTTTCTTCGCTCAGTCTCTTCGCATCGTTGACTTTAAATTTTCTTCCCGTGTTGCGATTCACCATGTTTTGCAGGCTTAATACATGCGCC
>JAUSDH010000003.1 GCA_030650655.1 Candidatus Brocadiaceae bacterium | reverse complement strand
AACAAGTCGGATGCTGAAAAGAGACTAACCTTGTTCATATCTGACAGGGAACGAGGTCAATTGAATTTACCAAAGAAAAAGAATATTCCGACATTAGTAGAATATTCAAAGGTATATCTGGAGTTTTACAGGACAGCTAAGGAAAATACGCGGCTAACGAAGATGAAGACCGTAAACAGCCTTGTAAGGTATTTGGGTGAATATCGGCTTGATAAGCTAACATCGTTTGTTATTGAGAAATTCAGGGTTGAACGAAAAGAAAAAGATTCAGTAAAAGAAGGCACTGTAAATGATGATGTTGCTACACTAAAGAATTTATTCAATTATGCAATCAAGGGAGGTATCATTGATAAGAACCCTTGCAATAGTATCAAAAAGCTGAAAACAATCCAAACAAGGGACAGGATACTATCACGGGAAGAAATAGCTTTGCTTTTAAAAACTCTTAAGGGCAAAGACAGGCTTATGGTGTTGTTTGGACTCCTGCACGGGTTGCGTTTAAATGAGGTGCTAAGTTTAAGCTGGGATAACTTTGACTTTGCAAGGGGATTATTAACGTTTGTTCAAAGTAAAACAGGAAAAACGCTCGCTGTACCGATTTCAGGCTACCTGCTGGATGAACTTCTGAAATACAAACAGACCATCATGGTTGACAGGCTTTTTGAAGAACGGGCAATTATGCGGGCTGTTGTCGTGGAATATAGTCTATATTTCGGTAAACTCTTTAGAGATTTGGATATTAGTCGCTTTACATTCCACAATCTCAGACATAGTTTTAGTAGTCTACAAAATGAGCTTGGTACCGGCGTTGTTACAACCAAAGACTTATTAGGACACAGTGACCTGTCTATGACCTTAAGGTATTCTCATCCGGGAATAGAAAGCAAGAAGCGGGCAATACAAACACTCGCAGAATATGTTATAAATACGAGCAAGGAAAGGGTATTACCACTAGCGGTACAGGTATAAATCTTTTTAAAAGGTACGGCATAAGTACGACATGAGATGGTTAAACCCTGTTTCAATATCGGTGTTATGCCAATACTTACAAGGCTTCCAGAGATATGTTGTAACAAAACAAAAATATGCATTGTATCTTTTCAGTAGGGCTGTTATCATAATCAAGCGTTTGGGAATTTCAAAGTAGGGGCAGGTTTCAAACCTGCCCCTGCCTGATGTCTCGGTGCGTAAAAAAGAAAATTCGCTGTCGAAGGCGACCGAATTTAAAGTTAGAAAGCGTAAGAGGTATGGGGAATTTAGAAAGTAAAAATATCCTGACAACCTCCGGACCGACGAGAGGCTATATAGATGCCGTAAGGTATATTAGTAATAAATCCACGGGCAAATTGGGCGCTGCTATCGCAATTGAAGCCCTTAAAAGAAATGCCTGTGTAACCTTTGTTTATGGAACAGGAAGTAGTATCCCCGACATTACCTTGTTAGGTAAAGATTATGCCCGTCGACTTACGCTGATTGAAATAGAGACGATTGATGACCTCTTGCTGACGATTCAGGAAAAACTGAAAGGTGTGTCATTCGATGCAATCATACACGCTATGGCGGTGCTGGATTATGCCCCGGAAAAACAGAGTGAGGGCAAAATAGCCTCGATGAAAGATACGTTGCCGATAACCTTACGAAAAACGCCCAAGGTTATAAAGCAAATACGAACTTTATGGCCGCATGCTTTTCTGATAGGGTTTAAATTAGAGGTAGGCTTATCGAGAGATGAACTTGTTGAAAGGGCGTATGCCTCCGTGATAGAAAGCGGAGCGGATTTAGTCGTAGCCAATAATCAAAATGAAATTGTAAGAGATAAACACCGTGCATACCTCATTAATTCGCACAAAGAGGTAGAATCAAGATGTGAGACCAAACAGGACATAGCAAGAGGTTTGATGGACTTAATAGCAAGAAATTGTAACCGGTTGCGTTGAGTTTTGCTGTTATGTTACGTTGGTGTGTCGTATCACATTATAGACATCGGTGGGTTTATTAACGCCCTTTAGTTTTACGTTTTTAATTTCTTCTGTTTCCAGTTTTATATTTTTTATTTCATTCAATGTCCGCGGAGTAATCAAAATCTGGCCTGCCTTCGCCTCTATCTGTAATCTATGGGCAATATTGACCTGATGTCCTATAACCGTATAACTCAATTGGGTTTCTGAGCCAATATTCCCCACTGTAGCATATCCGGTATTTATGCCAAAACATATATCGATATTACAGCCGTGCTCAAGCCAGTGTTTTCTGAGTACCTGTGTTTTTTCACGCATATCTATCGCCATTCTGACAGCCCGCTCGGCATGATCCTCAAAATTGATAGGGTCTCCAAAAAAAACAAGGATGCCATCCCCAATGAATTTGTCAAGTGTACCTCCGTAAATAAAGATAATTTTGGTCATTTCAGTAAAATATTCGTTTAATAGATTTATAGTATCTTCCGGCTCCATACTTTCAGATGCCTCAGTAAAACCTTTCAGATCAACAAAGCATATCGTCAATAATTTTCTGGCATTGATCAGATATTTATCGCTTCCATTAGAAATAATACTTTCGGCAATTTGAGGAGATACGTACCTTTTCAAACGACTAGTCCTCTGGATTTCTTCTACCTGTTTTTTCACTTTGTCTTCCAGGGTGTGATTAAATTCTTCAATGAGTTTATTTCGCTCCTTAAGGGTTTCATTGAGCTTAACGTTCTCTACGATATTTTTGTATGATTCCACTGCGCCCGCAACCGTATCAAGCAGTTGTTCAGGATCAGTGCCCTTAACGACATAGGCATGTGGTCGAAAGTGCTTACGGATATCAATCCTTTTTTCTCTTTCGTCATAGCCTGTATGAAAGATGATGGGGATGTAATGATTTTTAGATTTGAGAATCTCAAAGACGTCCAGTCCAGACATGTCTGGCATATTAATATCCAGTATGACTCCGAAGACGCTGTCGTTAAATTTGTCAATCGCCTGTTTTCCTCCACTGCAAGTTAGGACATCGTATCCTTCTTCCTCCAGGATAACAGTTGTGGTTTGTAGAATTGAGGGGTCATCATCTACGAGCATGATACAGATTTTATTCGGTATTTCTTGTATCATTTTTTGTCCTTTATGTTTTAGTGATGGGTAATTTAACGGTAAAACTTGTACCTTCCCCTTCTTTACTCTTTAAATCAATAAATCCTTCGTGCCTCTGAATGATGTTTAAACTGATGGCCAGACCCAGGCCAATTCCTTTGGGTTTTGTGGTAAACAGGGGGTCAAATATCTTATTTTTAACCGCATCGGGTATACCACACCCGGTATCAGTTATCGTAATGGCAAAAAAGTCATTTTCTCTTTGTGCAAGGATCGTTAACCAACCACCGTTCGGCATGGCATCCAAGGCATTTTGAATAAGGTTTATTAATACCTGCTCGATCTGGTTTGCATCGACAGGTACCAAAGGCAGGGCATCTTCTACCTGAACAACTTTATTAATTTTATCAGGTATTTTAAGTCTTGAAAGAGAAGATTCAATAAGGGAACGAATATTCGTGGGAGATACGGTAGGTTTTGCTGTCCTTGAGAATCCTAAAAGGTCGTTGACGATTTTTATGCTTCGGTCTGTTTCCTTCTCAACGATTTCCACTAATTGGTTAAACTTCTGGACATCGTTTGATATACTAGTATTGTCTCTCTTCTTTTTTATGATAAAAAGCGCATTCCTAATGGCTCCCAGCGGATTTCTCAATTCGTGCCCAACGCCCGATGCCAACTTACCCACAACTGCCAATTTTTCCGAGCGTACCAGGCGTTCTTGTGCTTCGTTCAACTGTTCATTTATTTTGACTAATTCTTTATTTGCGTTGGACAGGTTATTAACATTTTCCCGTAACTGTGCCATAATCTTTTCTTTCTCGTCATAAGACGCCTTGAGCGCCTTGGTCATCTGATTGAAGTTCATAGATAGTTGCCCAATCTCGTCTCTGGAGCGGATATTTACTGCGCGGGTAAGGTTCCCCTTAGCAATATCAAGGGTAATGCTCGCCATGTGTCGTATGGGAGAAACAAAGTATTTGGTAAGAAAGAGCGTAATGCATATTCCTCCAAAAACGATACACACTCCCATAGGAATAATGCTTCGCAGAATAATCTTGTGAATTCTTTCATTCAATTTGTGTGGGGATAAACCGATTTGTACGAATCCCAAAATCTTTTGTTCAGCTTTAGCAGGTATTTCGCCCAAAAGCTGTGCAGCGAATGCTTCTTCAGAAAAGGTCTGCTTTTCAACAACAGAGATTGAAAAATCATAAAAAGTCTCGCCAGAAGAGGTAATCATGCGATGGGTAAGTTGTATATCTGCACTTTGGTAGTCATGTCTCATTGGAATTTCTTTCATCTGGATGTTTAGCCACGAAGCATTCTCTTCGACCAGGACTGTTTTAATATTTGATATACGCCAGTAACCAATTTCCTCTTCCCTGTCGAGAGCCTGGACCTTTTTGATAGGGGCGTCCAGGAATGCCGACTGTGTATAGTTCAGCGCATGTTTGACCTCATTGTCCTGGGCGAGCAGTATAACAAGAGACGTGCCTAATTTTCTCAGCGCATCTTCCTGTTGTCTTTTTGAATAGATTAAAAAGAAGAGACAACTGAGTATTCCGATAATAATTATCAGTATCCCCATAAAGAAGATAAGTTTCGTACGAAGGCTAAACATGTGATTATAAAATCAAAATATTATGGATATAAAACTACATCCGGATGGGATTGAAAGGATGTCAGATTTATCCCGATTATTTCTGCAGTTTGGGTATTTAAGGTCAACTTCAATTTATCCGGTTGTTTAATGCCGAGCGAAGTTGTTATAGGATTGTTCAATAACGTTTGTGCCATTTGGGCTGCCTGACGACCCGTGTAGGTATAATCTGGTGAAACTGAAACGAGCGCCCCTGCCTTCACTATTGCATCCGAAGTGCAGAATATCGGCAGGTGATGTTCTAAAAGTGTTTTCGAGATAGCCTTGAGTGAGGTCTTTGTAATGACCGTACTATCAGGTATCATCCATAAGGCATCAATTTTATCGATCATATTTTTTAGCGCCGGTATAACTTCACTTTCCGATGTGACCTCTTTTTTAATGAAATTAAATTCAAGTTTTTTTATCATGCGGTCTGCCTCCGAGACAATATTCCCGGTCTTTGCAGGATCATAAATGACCCCTACATTCTTACGTGCACCAAGAAGCTCTTTGAGAATGGTAAATTGATCTTCCACGGACACCTCCGAAGAAATACCCGTTATATTGTTACCCTCCAGGTTAAATCGCTTGTGATTGATTACCATGCAGAAGATAATGGGGATATCGGTGAATTGCTCTTTTACGAGAGTGGCAGCGAGTATGCCCACAGCCAGGACAAGATCTGGTTTGTGTTTGTTGTCCTTAATATTTTGAATGATTCTTTTACCTTCGTCTGCATCTCCATTCAGGTTATAGATTGAATTTATGGAGATGTTTTTTCCCTTGCTTCCTTCTTCAAACCCCTTAATTGCCTCGTTATAAGCTGCAATTTGCTGGCTTTGAATGATGACGACCGTGTTTTCTTTGGCAAAGATTTGAGGGGAAAGAAATGAGATTTGGGAAAGAATGGCGAGGATAAACCACAAGGCGGTGAAAATTTTTATCCTACGCGGATGAAGGTATTTTTCTATCATGCATGCATAAAAGATAAGTTTCATGAAATACAATTAGTTATCTTGTTGTTTCAAAAATACCTGCGGTGATAACCTTTGTTATTTCAGGTAGAATTGGCAATTTTCATGTATTCATTTTCATTATAACCACAGGTTCACGTTAGGTTGATCAAAAAATATGCCATACATTTGTTTTCATTCACTCGGTTTAATCTTAATACTTGTTCGAGATTATGTCAACAGAAGAAAATTGCATTTACAAATTTAAATAAACGAGTTTCAGATTTTTTATTAAAAGGAGAAAAAGGTTCAAATATGTACAAAAATATCAATAATGGTCTATTGACGTTCTCCAGGTGTGTTTTTATATAAAAATAAATTTTTTTGACAAAAAACACGCTTCTGGTATACTTCCTCAGAGTAGATAGAACTTATTAGGTTTGCATGAAGGAATCGAACATCATTTCAGGAGGCTGCCCATGCACTTTCGGTGGAAATATTGTATTTCCCTGTCTTTTCTTGCCATTTTTTATTTATGCGGTTGTTATGCCCCACCTGCTTTCAAACCGATCACTACCGTGAAGCCCCCCAAAAAAGTAGAACCTTACATTGTCAGTCAACTCGATCGTTATTTCGTACGGGACTGGAAATACATTGTCATCCATCACAGTGCTTCACCATCTGGCTGTGCTGTTGAATTTGATAAATATCACCGGGAGAAAAGGGGTTGGGAGAATGGCTTGGGATACCATTTTGTGATAGGGAATGGGCATGGTTCTGGTGATGGAGAGATTGAGATAGGCAATAGATGGATCAATCAGATAGATGGCGCCCATGCCGGTGTACAGGAATACAACCATTACGGTATCGGAATATGCCTGGTGGGAAACTTCAATGAAAGCTACCCCACAGCAGCTCAAATGGCTTCGCTTTCGGCATTAGTAGGGTATCTCCAGGACCGGTGTCACATTTCTTCAGAAAATATAATTATGCACAGACATTTCAGACAGACAGAATGCCCTGGAAGAAATTTTCCCTATTATAAAGTGCTTGCGAAAACCGTTCGATGGTAGTTTCCGACAGGTTGGCAGCAGAAATCAATGTAGCGCGAACTTTAGTTCGCATAGGATATAAGCGAACTAAAGTTCGCGCTA
>JAUSDH010000304.1 GCA_030650655.1 Candidatus Brocadiaceae bacterium | reverse complement strand
AAACTTGGCGTATGGCTTGATAGTGCGATCATGACTGGTATGAGCTCCAAAGGATACTGGCACATATCAAAATCATTGGGAACACAGACTGGAATGACTAATGAGTGGCTTGCAAAACAGGGACTGATTTCAGTAAAGGATCTATGGGTTGCGATACATTATCCACAATGAACCGCCGGATGCGGAGCCGCATGTCCGGTGGTGTGGGGATTGGGAGGCGTTAATCTACGACCTCCCGATTACCCGATTATGTGCTCTTGTATTCTGTGATCTTAAAGGGTTCAGGAGCACCAAAAGAAATCTTAAAACTCTCGGCAAGTTCGTCATGATTTTCAAATTTAACATCATCCAGCACTATTCCGTCATAGGAACGATACTTGACCGAAAGCGGTTCGGTAGCAATTCCAACTATCTTTTTTAAGCCGAGGCCACAATAAGCAATTGCAGAAAGATTATAGAGGCCATTAAATCTTTGTTGCCGATCCTTGTCACTCGATAATATAAAAAGGGCACTCTTTTCATCAAGCATCAACAATGCATGGCCATGCCAGGTACTGTCTGCCTTTTTCATTTTTTCCAGCAGTTTTTCGCCCACAGAACGCCGTTGCAATCGAGTTAACTTACTAAGTTCTACTATAACTCCCCAATAATTCTCAACCGTGCCAAGGGCGTGAGCTTTCTTATGCGAAGGATACTTAATGTTCGGCACATAGTCAATTGATGAATGAATAGTGGTAATAATTGAGTCAACGAGATAGCTCGGGCGATTTAAATAAGTTCTTTCAATGATATTCTTCCTATGAGTGACAATATAACGATCCCATATCCCGCCTTCAATAATAAGAAGATCACATTTACCCTCTAAACAGTCGCTTATTAGGGCCGGTCTTGTTTTGTAGATTGCCAGGAAATCTAACTCAGCCGTAAGAGGGCCGAGTTGCTGTTTTGAAAATAAAGTTTCCCGTCGGTCCAAAAATTCGATGAAATCAGGGAGTGTATCAATTTCAGTTGCTATTAAATCGAAGTCAGCACGCAGGAAAACATGAACAGGAATTTCTTGGTGGTAGACAAAGCCGTTAAAAACCCCCGTTCTTTCTTCTGGACGGAAATGCTCTTCACCAATCAAGTCTACTATTACAATACCAATAAGTTTAATTCTTGATTTACTGTCAAACGGAATATTAATGCCTCTTGAATTCCTCATTTCAAGTAAGTGACCAGCTTTCAGTGCTCTTTTTATTGTGTTTAATTGGCCAATTCCTTTTTCAATTATTGCGTTTATTCTATTGAAATCTTTTTCGTCTTTCTCTTGCCAACTTTTTATTTCAGACTTCGATTTTACCTGAAATGCAAGAAGATGCTGAGCAAAAGGCACCAAAAAGTCGGCGGCTTCCTTTTGCAGACCACTGACTTTTTTGTATTTTGGGCTGCGAATTGTGAAGTCCGAAAGAAACATGATTTTGCATACAGATTCAACAAGGTCTTCTGTTTCTTTTCCCTTATTAGGTTTGGTCATTTGTTGTTATTTAAATATCCTATCTTTTCACACATAACATTTATTTTTATCTTTATTCCATAATTGTCAGTATATTATTGGATGATACTGCGGATATCAAGCAAAAATAGGCGGAATTGCACTGAAATATGGCGATATTTCGGTATATGTCTCAAAAATTTATCATTATGCTGAATTACGATAAATGTTTAATTTTGTTATGATTTGGGTTTTAAAGACCTTCTCATTCAGGTGGTATTTTTGTTCAGCTATAGTCTTTCTTTCCAGTATCCTGGCCGTCGGTTAAGATGGGCTACCGCTATGATGCGAAGGGTACGTGACTTGATCTGATAAATCACTCCGTAGGGGAATCTATTGACTAAGCAACGGCGGGAGTTCTTGGACAATGCAGACCATGCAGCCGGATACTGAATGATACGACCAATAGTGGCATAGACTTCCTCCGCAAACTCAAGACCGAGTCCGGGCTGGCATTGCTCGTAATACTTCACGGATCTATCAAATTCAGCTTCGGCTTCAGGATGAAAGGAGAACTTCATTATCGCCGATACTTCTTACGGATATCAGCAAAAACCTTTTCACCGGGCACTAATCTCACCTCACCCGTGTCGATTTGGGAAATGCGTCGTTCTGCTTCCTCAGTCCACAGATGATCTATTTCCGGTTGCGTGGGCAAGTTGAGACTGATAAGTAGTTTCTCTATGAGCACCACCCGAGTCTCGGCTGGAAGCGACAACGCCTCATCGAACACTTTTTTAGCAACAGTTGTCATATAATCCTCCATTCCCGTATGTATTCAACTATATATTGTTTAAGTTTTGCCTTCATGATTTTTCTCCTCAATTTTGCGTAATTATACGGTTTTAATCACCTGCATGCCGCTTTCGAGGGCTTGTTTATTGAGGGAAAACAGATTCCCCTTTTTCCCTTTGAGCATCGCCTGCAATTGTTCCAAAATAAGATGGGCAGAGAATAATTTCTTTATCGCAAGGAAAGCGCCTAACATAACAATATTCGAGACCAGTACATTTCCCAATTTGCTGGCAATCTCTGTGGCAGGTACTTGATATGTTTTTACATCCGGAAGGTTGTTTGATTTGATCATGGAGGAATTCAAGACGAGCAACCCATCGGGTTTTACCATGTCTTTATACTTTTGATACGAGGGTTGGTTCATAACAATGAGGGTATCGGCTTCTTCGATGAGTGGTGAAAAGATTTCTTCGTTTGAGATGATGAGGCAATATACGGCGGTTCCACCCCGAACTTCAGTGCCGTAGGAGGGGAAATACGTTACATATTTACCATCGGTCATGGCGGCCTGTGCAAGCAGTTTCCCCAAGAGCATCATCCCCTGTCCGCCAAAACCGGCTAAGATTATCTTTTCCGTCATAGATTAATCTTGTAGTTCACTGCAGAGCACGCAGAGATGTAATTAAGACCAAAAACAATATTCAGAATTTGATAATTATTCATGAAAGTCATTATTTTTTAAAAAACCCCCTGCGTTCACTGCGTTCTTTGCGGTAAAGTGAAGTGTAATTAGTTTTTGTGTTCCCAATCTTTTACCACCCCCAAAGGGAATGTCCTGGTCATTTCTTCATCAATATACTTCATCGCTTCGTTGGCATCCATTCTCCAGTAGATCGGGCAAGGGGATAGAATTTCTATCAGGGAAAAACCCTTCTTTTCCATTTGGGTTTTAAACCCTTTTTCAATGGCCTTTTTTGTCTTACGGATATTTTCCGGGGAGGACAAACTGACTCTTTCGAGATAACTGCTGCCATCCAGAACGGCTAATAGTTCACAGACACGGATGGGATGCCCGGAGTTTATTGGATCTCGCCCTGATGGCGTGGTAACAGTTTTCTGTCTGAGTAAAGTCGTTGGCGCCATCTGACCACTTGTCATACCATAAACGGCATTATTGACGAAAATAAAGGTAATATTCTCGCCTCTGTTGGCAGCATGGATAATCTCTGCTGTCCCAATCGCCGCCAGATCTCCGTCTCCCTGATAGGCAAATACGACATGGTCGGGATGAACTCTTTTGATGCCAGTAGCTACAGCAGGCGGACGGCCATGGGCAGCTTCACACATATCAATATCGAGATAATTATAGGCAAGAACTGCGCATCCTACGGGAGCAAGTCCAATAGTTTTTCCCCGAATGCCCCATGCATCAATAATCTCTGCAATCATTCTCAGCACAATTCCATGACCGCAGCCCGGACAAAAATGAGTTGGCGTATCTATAAATGACTTTGGTTTTTCGTATATTGTGTGCATATTACTTAACCGCTGCTAATTGTAATAACGTATTTGCCGCACGGTTATCTGGTACGATCTCTACTATTTTCCTAATTATTTCTAAAGATGTGGGCACTCCACCACCAGTTCTTCCGTAAAAATGAACCGGGCATCTCCCTTCAACCGCCAGTTTCACATCCTCGACCATCTGCCCAGCGCTCATTTCAACAGTTAAGATACATTCCACTCTTTCTGATACCTTTCGAATAATCTCCTTCGGAAACGGCCACAGGGTAACCGGACGCACCATCCCCACCTTGAATTTATACTGCTGGCTCTTCTTAACAACCTCCTTGCATATGCGTGCGGACGTTCCATAAGCGACCAAAATTACATCGGCTTTATGGATATTGATAGCCTCATACCGAACTTCATGTTCTTCGATTGTCCTGTATTTTCTCTGCAAATGCGCGTTAAACTCTTCCAGTTGACCTTTTACAGGGTAAAACGACTTGATCACATTTTTCTTTCTCCCTTCAGCGCCTGTCAGCGCCCATGATTTCGCCGGAAGATTTTTTTTCGGTTTTTTATGAAATTCCACGGGTTCCATGAGCTGCCCGACCTGTGCATCCCCCAGGATTATGACGGGATTCCTATATTTATCGGCAAGGTCAAAGGCATCATAAACAAGGTCTGCCATTTCCTGAACAGAACATGGAGCAAGCACAATGGTATGATAATCACCATGGCCTCCTCCCTTCACAGCCTGGAAGTAGTCTGCCTGTGATGCAGAAATATCGCCTAATCCAGGCCCACCTCGTTGAATGTTAACAATCACACAGGGAAGTTCACTTCCGGCAAGATAGGAAATTCCTTCCTGTTTCAAACTTATACCCGGGCTGGACGAAGATGTCATTGCGCGGCCTCCTGCCGCCGCACTGCCATGAACCATACTAATTGCAGCAATCTCGCTCTCTGCCTGGATAAAAGCGCCGCCGACTTCAGGCATCCTTGTCGACATGTAATTGATAAGTTCATTCTGAGGAGTAATGGGATATCCGTAATAATATCTACAGCCAGCTTGTATAGCCGCTTCTGCAGCGGCTTCATTTCCTGTCAGTAACTGTTTCATTATAGATATACCCCCCGGTAAACGGTCTTTCATAAATCACGTTCGTCCGTCAGTTATAAATTTCGATCGCCACGTCAGGACACATTATTGCGCATTTTTTACAACCGTCACACTCCGCATCTTCTCTGAACTTTATCGGATGCAGTCCGTATTCATTGATCGTTTCGGATACCACTAACGATTTGTTGTTACATACAGGCACACACAGAAGACACCCCTTACAGTAGTTTTCTTTTATCTTAATTACGGCCATAGTTCGGATGCCCTCCCCAATTCAATTTTTCACGCAATACGCCGTAAAACGTCCTTGTTCCCGTATCAATCATCTGAACCTCGATATCAGACCGTTCGATCTTTATCTTATCATTCATCTCTAATTCTGTAAAAACCTGGCCATCCACCGTGAAACCTGTACCACCTAATTGAGACAGGAGTTCCATCTCGATCTTTACATCTCCAGAAACGACCAATGGACGATTGGTAAGTGTGTGCGGACATATCGGGACGATAATAAATGCATGTAAATCAGGCGTTAACAGCGGACCGCCCGCAGACAGGGAATGCGCCGTTGAACCTAAAGGAGTCGACACGATCAAACCGTCTGCCCTGTATGTCGCTACATTTTCACCATTAATATTTAATTTTATAGAAATCAACCTTGAGAGGGATGAACGAGAAATCACCGCATCATTGATACCCGTGGATTCATCTATGATTTTACCGGCGCGTTCGACACGGCATAAAAGGAGCGTTCTTTTCCGAATATGATAGTTTCCTGTAAAAATTTTCTCCAGGGAAACACATACATCTTTTTCCATGAGTTCTGCTAAAAAACCAAATCTCCCCATGTGTACCCCCACAATCGGTATCTGATTCCTTCCAAGTTTTCTGCACGTGGAAAGAATTGCCCCATCACCACCGAAAACTACGGCCACTTCTGCTCCTGTTTTTTCGATTTTTTTTTCTTTCGATAAATCAACAATTTCGATACTGACGTGCTTCTCAAACCACGGTTTCAGAACCAGAAGCGCATCATGAATCTTTTTCTTACTTAAGTCGCCAATAACAAGTATCTTTTCCATTCGCTTAAACGGTCAAACGTCGATTTCCCGCCTTGGTAAATGAACTGTGGATATCCATTAATTCCAGCGTTGCAATAAATTTATCAGCAATTCCATCTTCATCCAGACCTATATTTTTTAATATCAGATTCCGGGGCCCATGTTCCATAAAACGATCAGGAATTCCCATTCTTATAACTTTACCCGCATCTTCCCTTTCTTCCGAAACAAGCTCAAGCACCGCAGAACCGAAACCACCCATCAATGCATGGTCCTCAACGGTTGCTATCAATTTATGGTTCCTGACCAACTCTAAAATAAGCGCCTTGTCAAGCGGTTTGGCAAACCGTGCATTCACCACCGTAACTTCTATACCTTTTTCACTCAGCTTTTCCGCCGCATGCAAACATCGATACACCATAGCGCCGTAAGCAAGGAGAACGCCGTCTGCTCCTTTCCTCAATACTTCAGCCTTCCCAATCTCAAATGTTTTGTATTGCGGATTGATTTCTTTGTCGGGAATGTCCTCTTTTGGATAACGGATCGCCACAGCCTTGCCAGAATCCAGAGCGATTTTTAACATAGACTTCAGCTCATTCCCGTCTTTAGGCGCCATCAAGATAATTTCCGGCAGATTCCTGAGATAAGCAATATCAAATACGCCATTATGCGTAGGACCATCATTGCCAACAATTCCCGCACGATCTAAGGCAAATACTACTCCATTCCGCTGCAGACAAATATCATGGAACACCTGATCGTATGCCCTTTGTAAGAATGTAGAATAGATAGCCACAAAAGGTTTTAACCCCCCGACAGACAGCCCATTGGCCAAACCGACTCCATGCTGCTCGCAGATTCCGACATCGTAAAATCGGTCTGGAAATTTCTTTCCAAAAGAAGCAATACCAGTGCCATCAGGCATGGCTGCCGTAATCCCCACCACTTTAAGGTCTGCCTTTGCCAGTTCTATCAGCGTATCCCCGAAAACCTTGGTGTAAGAAATATTTTTGGGTTCGTCTGCAACATGTAAAATCTTTCCATTACACATCTCAAACTTACCCGCACTGTGGTACTGTGTTGGATTTTGACATGCCGGTTCAAAGCCTCTTCCTTTTTCGGTTATTACATGCAGAACTACAGGACCTTCGAGGTGTTTAATGTCATTCAATGTCTCAATTAATATTTGAAAATTATGTCCATCAATTGGCCCAAAATAATTAATCCCGAGATCTTCAAATATCCGGCCTGGAATGGCACCCCTTCGTATTAACTCGACTGCATGTTCCAGTGTTTTTCCCACGGGTTTGCCAAACACAGGCAGCACATTGAGTATATTATGAATCTCTTTCTTAATATCGGCATACAGCGGCGCGGTTCTGATCTTATTCAAATATTTTGAGAAGGCGCCAACCGTGTTAGATATAGACATTTCATTATCATTTAATACGACCAATAAATTTTTCTTAAGGTCACCCGCATGGTTCAGCGCCTCCAGCGACATCCCCGCTCCTATGGCGCCATCACCGACAACAGCCACAATAGACCTCTTGTATCCAAGAATTGAGTCAGCACATGACATCCCTAAAGCTGCCGATATAGCGTTTCCGCTATGACCACAGGTAAAAGGGTCGTACGGGCTCTCGTTTTTATCCGGAAAACCACTCAGCCCCTTATATTGCCGTAAAGTTGGAAACTTCGACTTTCTACCGGTAAGAATTTTGTGAACATAGGCCTGGTGACCTACATCCCATATAATTTTATCCCTTTTAAAATCAAAACAGTAATGCAACGCAATGGTTAATTCAACTACGCCAAGATTTGAAGAAAGATGCCCAGGATTTTTCGAAACAGCATCCACAATGAATTCGCGAATTTCTGCAGCAAGCTTTGGCAGATCTGCCGGCTTTAGCTTTTTTAAATCTTCTGGATATTCAACAGAATCCAATAATTTGCTCATGTTTCATTACCTGTTTAAACCTAAAAATTATCTACTTTTTGAAGTAACCGCTTAAATGGTTGTTTATTTTGAATTATCACTCTGAGCAGAACCAATCTCAAAATCTTTGGTACGGCGGATACCATTTTCATCCTTCACCAGGATTTGAATCTTTTTTTCTGCATTCTCCAGCAAGGCAACACACTGTTTGTACAGTTTAATGCCGTTCTCGTATTCGGACAGGGTCTCATCAAGTGACAAATCTCCATTTTCGAGACGCTCTACAATATCTTCTAATCCTTTTAATGCATCCTCAAATTTTACCTTCGCCATAGATTAAGTTATTCCTACGCAGTCCCCATTAACAAAGGGGGATTCAGGGGGTTGTGTTTTTCCTGGGCTATCCCCCATTTTCATGAGGACAAGTTTACAACCCCCTATCCTCCCCCTGTCCCCATCCGGAG
>JAUSDH010000300.1 GCA_030650655.1 Candidatus Brocadiaceae bacterium | reverse complement strand
CTTAAATAATAAATATTGATATTTTTTATTGAGTTTTTATGGTAATTTCTAACTAATTATTTAAAGCCAAAGAAAGGGGTCTTTATTCTTGCTATTGACGCTGATTCTTTTTTATCAAAAAAAACAGGACACGATTTATATCAGTAATAAATATGAGTTCTCTTGCGTTGCCTCTGATGTAACGTAGTAAAGTGTGCCCTATCAAATTCTATCCTTAAGGGTCTTGCCATAAAGCATAATCTATCTCTTACGCAACCTTATAGCAAGATTAAAAACCTGAACCCCAATTTCCCTTATTCCAGAAACATAGAATACATTAATTTTGTAATAATTCACCACAGAGGGCGCCGGGAACACGGAGAAATAACAAAATATGAGGGGATTGTACTTATACCGACTTAAATAAGTTGACATTGAATGCCTGTCATTCCTGGCACATTCATTTCATTCAGTGTAAACTCCGCGAGGAATCTTAAGATTTCTCAGTCGCTCTGCTCCTTCAAAATGACAACTTTCTTTTTGCTTTCACTAGCAGTTCACTTAATCGGATATATTTCTGTTTATGAGCTGACCATTTCTTATTAGAATACATAAGTTGTTCTCGTGCAATAATTGAGGACTCGAGGTATCGACAATAAGAAAGCCAAATTTCAGCCATTGATTTAATGTTAGGAATTTCAAAATACAGGTTGCATGACAACCTCCTCCGTCCCCCTTTGTTAAGGGAGATTAAAGGGGGTTGTCCGTGCCTAGTTTATGTGAACAAGAAAAGGAGAAGAGATGATAACCAGGAAAGTGAAAAATTATGATGCTTGTGCAAGGCGTTTGGTTCCCATGCTTGCGGGAGCGGTGCTGATCGGTCTTATTTTGGTCATCAGCAGGTGTGCTGTATCAAACGAATGGGAACTGACTTCGCCGAATACGACCCAGACCGGGAAAAAACCCGACGATAAACCCTGGACCAGTCACGAAAAGGCAGTGAACAGCGTTACCTTCAGTCCTGATGCCAAAGCGTTGGTCTCGGGTAATGATAATGGTATTGTGCTATGGGATTTGGCAAGTATGAAGGTTATTGGTGAACCTCTTGTTGGTCATCGTGGGGTAGTATGGAGTGTTGCCTTCAGTCCTGATGGAAAGATGCTGGCATCGGGCGGTGCAGATGGCATCATTATCTTGTGGGATACGACGGGCATGAAGACTAAGGGTATGCCTATGACTGGCCATGAAGGGTGGGTGGTATGTGTTTCGTTTAGCACGGATGGTAAAATATTGGCCTCATGTGGTGCGGACGGGCTCATCATTTTATGGGATGTGGCGAGTATGAAATCAATTGGTGAGCCTCTCATTGGGCACAGCGAACCGGTGGAGGGAGTAGCTTTCAGTCCGGACGGTAAGGTATTAGCCTCGTGCGGCGTGGATGGAAATGTTATTTTGTGGGATATTGAGGATATGAAACAAATTGGCAAACCGCTAACAGGCCATAAAATGTGGGTGGAGAGTGTTGCCTTTAGCCCTGTTGGGAAGATATTAGCATCTGGAAGCGATGATGCGACTATCATTTTGTGGGATGTAGAGAGTAAAAAACCTATTGGTGAACCACTGACCGGTCACAAAAATGCAGTAGAGAGCGTTGTATTTAGCCCGGATGGCAAATTGCTGGCCTCATGCAGTATGGACAAGACCGTTATCCTGTGGAGCGTAGTAGACAGAAAGCCTATCGGAGTGTTAACTGGCCATACAGAGTCTGTAGAAAGCATTGCTTTCAGTCCAGACGGCAAGTTATTAGCCTCAGGTAGTGAGGATGGGACCATTATTCTTTGGGATGTGGCGAGCCAGAAGCCAATCGCTGTGCCCCTGACTATTGGTAACGATGATTAGAGTGCATTTCCCAACCCGAATAAATTGGAATGCGTAGCGCTGGGGTTCCTCCCCGCCATCAGCCCGCCCGCGCCGCAGACAGGCGCGTCGACCACACGTAGGGGGGAACAGCCGTTCGCCTCTATATTTTAGCTAAGGAACTAACCCGAACGAGTCGGAAGAGGCACCCGTAGTGCAAGGCTTCTGCCTTGCAAAGGCGCAAACCTAAAGGTTTGCCTTATGGATGTGTGTCTTCATAAAGTTTTTTTCAAAAATGTAAAGAAACATTGCGTTAGTGCCTGAACGAAAACCCATACCTTTGTCATTTCGACCGAAGGGAGAAATCTGTAAGCACTGTTACTCCAACGGTCAAAAAATTCCTCGCGGAGTCTGCCCTGAGCAGGGTGAATAAGGAAGCCAAAGGGTAGAGTAGGGAACTGGCGTAGTGGTTTAGGTTTTGGCCTATCCCCATTTTCATGAGGACGTATCTGTTTCTGTCCCTTTCGTCTGACAGTGCCTCACGAGCCTAACCATGCTCTATTCCCAACTCCCCCTCATCAAACCGTACGTTCAGTTTTCCCGAATACGGCTTTCCAATTATCTTCTTCCAGAGGCTTTCGCAGTCTGCGCTTTCCTGCTTGGCCGTCTGTTATAGTTTCCTCTGAAATTCTCGAAGCTTCTCTGGAGTTTTCAGCATTTCAGCAATCTCCATTCCTTCCTTTCTTCAGAAACACGATAAAGGTATTGCCCCTTTCCTCTTACAAGGTTATGTTGTCCTTGCAATACTTACGGTACTACGAGCAACTCCGACTCCCTTGCAAACCTCATAGAACTTCGGCTTTGCCTTATATCTATAAGTCGCCACTCTGTATGGTATCGGTAAGGGTCTCCCGTGCTTACCCCCGTACGGGCTTCCTCTGCGTGTCACCCTTGCTACCCAGGAAGTCCACCCACAGGTTTTGGCAGTTCCCCATTTTCATGAGGACAAGTTTCGTCAGCATAGGTGTTTCAGCCTTCCTCTTTTGACCACAGGGTCGGCAACTCCACTTATTAAGTTACGAGGCTACTTGTAGGTTCGCTTTCGCTGCAACCCGCAGGTTTGCTCGGCTCTCCAAAGAGAGCCTTTGTCAGGGAACTTTGCGTTTCGGATTACCCCTAACACCTCCCTCTAGCTATGTGGGTGAACTGCCGTTTTCCCACCGTCGGACTCTAACCGACAAGCCATACGTTATACACGGCATACGGTCAAATCTTTTAAAATGACAAAGCTATTTCTATCTTTTTAATGATTTCAGAAAATCCTTTTCCCTTTTTGTTGTGTTTTGTTCCTTAACCCAACCGAAACCTGCAAGGCGTCAGCCCGAAGGGGTCGTCCGCCCGAATGATTATTATCTTTATTCTACTATTGCCAGCATATTAATGTGTGAAATTACGGGTGTCAAGAGAAATAGGCTGAATTATATTGTT
>JAUSDH010000163.1 GCA_030650655.1 Candidatus Brocadiaceae bacterium | reverse complement strand
TCAAACTATTGTTCCTCCCCCTTGACTTCGTCGTGAGCTCAGTCGAACGATGGGGGAGGTTAGGTGGGGGTGAAAGAAACAAGCTAATCACCCTCCCTTAGTCCCTCCCATCAAGGGAGGGAAAATTTGCATTTGTAAGTTGCCGAAAGCCTAATTTATCTTTCAGTTTTTTTAAACTTTACGTACTTCGTGCCTGCGGTAAAATTACCGGAGTTTAATTATGCCAATATATGAATTTCAATGTGATAAGTGCAACACAAAATTTGACGAATATTTTCGGAGCGCAAAGGAACGGAAAAAGTTATTTTGCCCGTCCTGCCAGAGCGACCACATCCGCAAGATATTTTCCGTGTTTGGGATGTCCGCAGGAAGCAGTGGAAACGACTCCAGCTCTCAGGGCAGTTCCAGTGGCTGCGGCAGTTGCACTGCCACGACCTGCACCGGATGCAGATAATACCATATTTGCGATTTTGGATTTACGATTTGCGATTTGTGATTTAAAATCGTAAATCGTACATCAGAAATCAAATTTTTGTTTAGGTAACCAAACAATGCAAAACCTTTGGGCGCCTTGGCGCTTCACATATATTCAGGAACCTCCAAAAGAAAACAACTGTTTTCTTTGCAACGCATTTCAGGATACTCAAGACGAAAAACACCTCGTCGTGCATAGAAGAAAAGAGTGCTTTTGTATCCTCAACAAATTTCCATATAACAGCGGGCACCTCATGGTCGTACCCAACAAACACAAGGCAGACATTTCCGACCTATCTGGGCAGGAAATGCTTGAAATTATGGAGCTGGCAAGGGACATGAAAGAACTTCTTACGAAAATAATGAAACCCGAGGGGTTTAATCTCGGCATTAATTTAGGAAAATCTGCTGGGGCAGGACTTGTTGGTCACTGCCACCTCCACATCGTTCCGCGCTGGAACGGTGATACAAACTTTATGCCTGTTGTTTCTGATGTGAAGGTCATTCCACAATCGCTGGAAGACCTTTATAAAGAATTCAAAAAACATTTATAAACCAATCTGGACTCAGATTTTCGCAGAAATTCACAGAAAATAATTCAATCTATGATAATCAGTATTACTTGCTGGTTCAATCGTCCTCGATTGAACCTAAACATTTGGCATTTTCCATGGCTGGTACTTGTTTAAAACCCATAGCCCGGTTCAAAATATCTGGAGTGAGCAACTTTAAATAAGTTTACATACAATGTCATTGCGAGCGACAGCAAAGCAATCCCCCTTAATCCCCGTTTATAAAAGGGGGAATGGAGAATTCTAGGAATTGCTTCGTCGCTCTGCTCCTTGCAATGACATCTTTCTTTTGTTGTTTACTATCTAATAATCTGTGTTCCTCTGTGTCCAAAACCTGTTTTTTTATGCTATGCTAACGAGTAAAGAAATTGAATTGAGAGAAGAGCGAGAACTTGCCCCTTACGCCATGAAAAGCAAGGATTCCAGGGGGAGAAAACATCCAGAAGAGGAGCATCAGTATCGCAGCATCTATCAGCGGGACCGTGACCGCGTTATCCACTCCACAGCCTTCCGCCGCCTTGAATATAAAACCCAGGTCTTTGTGAATCATGAAGGGGATTATTACCGGACCCGATTAACCCATACCATAGAAGTATCACAAATTGCCCGGAGCATCGCCCGAGCGCTGAATCTCAACGAGGACCTTGCAGAAGCCATTGCGCTCGCCCATGATTTAGGCCATACACCCTTTGGGCATTCAGGCGAGGATGCCTTGAGAAAGCTGATGGATGGGCATGGAGGATTCGAGCATAATCTGCACGGTCTGCGCGTCGTTGACATCCTTGAACAAAAGTACCCAAATTTTCCAGGATTGAATTTATCGTGGGAAGTCAAAGAATCCATTGTAAAACACACCTCTCCTTACAACCACACATCTACCACAACGGAATATAATGCCGACGAACGACCCCTGCTGGAGGCGCAAATCGTGGACAAGGCGGATTCCATTGCCTATGATAACCACGACCTGGATGACAGCCTGAAGGCAGGCATTATTACAGACTCAGATTTGCAAACAGTCGACTTGTGGCGGGAAACACAAAAAAAGGTGAAACAAAAATATGTGATCGACAATCATGACATATTAATCGCCCAAACGATCAGAACCCTGATCAATATGGAAGTCACTGACCTGTTAGAAAACACCCTGTCCAGGCTTAAGCGTGAGGGTATTAAAACCGTTAAGGACGTCAGAAATCATCCCGGCCTGATCGTGTCCTTTTCTCCTGCATTATCTGAACAAAAGAAGAACCTCCAAAATTTCCTCTTTAAAAACGTGTATCAGCACTACCGGGTAGCCCGGATGTCAGATAAGGCAAAACGGTTCCTGGAAGAACTTTTTGTCGCCTTTATCAAAAATCCCAAACAACTCCCCGCTGAATATCAAAGGTGGATAGAAGAAGCAGGTCTGTATCAGGGAGTCTGTGACTATATCGCAGGGATGACAGACCGCTTTGCACAGGATGAGTACAAAAAGCTTTTTTATCCGTATGAAAGAGTATAATTATAATTCACCGCAAAGGCACAAAGAGCGCAAAGAAGGAAAGCAGAGGCTGAGAAAATGAGAAGTTGGGCAGTCGAGACTATCCGCCTAAACAGCACAGCGTCTTCTAGGATGTTCTTTGTATAGCCGGTTCCAGAGTATCTTTGGGACAATGACGCATACCAAAACCATTTTGATAATTGCTTTCTCTGTAAAGAATTGGGTCGCTTATTACTTTACTATAGAAGAATAAAGCCAAGAGTGGCAACATATTCTTGGATGGGAGTAGTTGGAAGTCCAATACATGCAAATCATTTATCAAGTAATCAACCGCTTTCCCAAGGGAAAGCCGAATACCTTTCCACTCTCTTGAAAATGACCGCAAATCATCATTACCTTCTTCAAGGCTCTTTACGACTCTGTTCCTGCCTCGTTCACCAAGCTGCTTTTCCCCGTATATAAGTACAATGGCCATTAGGAGA
>JAUSDH010000277.1 GCA_030650655.1 Candidatus Brocadiaceae bacterium | reverse complement strand
AATATGTTAATCATACCGCCCTGACCAGACAATTGGTTGACAATCTCTGCTGAAGGGAGTGCGGCAATATAGGCTAAAGGATAGGTATAATCCTTGTATCCATCCTTGTTCACATAAAAATCACTCAGAATCCCCAGGGCCTCAAAATAGGCCTGCACCCTCGCAAGACATTTTTTATTTACCAGTGCCTCCTCTACTTCCTTGACCTGTTTAGTTGCTGTTTTCAATCTCCCCAGAATGATCGTGGTAGCAACGACCCTGTCCTGCTGATAGGTTTTTACCTCAATTTGAATATAATCGCTGCTCACAAAGTGCCACAAAAAGAGATTGCATGTCCTTTCGCCATAAAAAGCAGAACCGGTAAATTTTATATTTACGGAGGATATTTCTAGTTCTGAAAAGAGGATTTCTAAGGGAAGGATGATCTTTGAAACGGTCATCGCACCAGGAACGATGTTGCCTTTTCTGTGGATGATATTATTGTCATTGGTTACATCAACAAACTGTTCACCGTTCTGTTTGGAGATTTTATATTCATGCTTGATTAAAAATTTGTCCCATATCTGCAATCGGCATTCGTTATGGGAATTATTCTCCAGTATCAAACCAGGATGCGGTGTTCGTGCCTTTGCGTCCCGAAAGCAGATTTTGTCGGTCAAAAAACCTTCGACCCGTTTCATGGGTATTGAAAATATAGGGGTTTGCGCTCTACTCATAGGCATTACCGATAAAAAAATTTGTCTTCTTACATTGTTTCTGATTCTATTACGTGAATTATCTTATGTCAAGCATATAAAAAAATATTTTAACTCTCACAAAATAAATCCTAAATGTTTATAGTAAAATAATCTATCGCTTGCATAATTATGCATAAAAAAGACTTTCTAATTCACTTTTTACCATATAGCAGAGTAGCCAAAGTTTGTTGAATAGGTATACATTAATTTGCCTTTTATTAGCTTGACAAAGATTCCTGGTCTCAGTATGCTACCGAGATACAACACATAACAATTATTAAGCATTCACGTTTCAATAAGATATAAAAGGCAATCCATTTAATAAGGGGGTATTTTCAAGTGCAACATATCTGTGTATTTGAAGATAGCCAACACTCACAACTCATCCCACTCGTGTACACAAGGCCGGTGTTTGAACTCCGATGCGGCTTGTTTTCTAATTTGGAAAGAATTATCAAACACTATCCTAATGCCACCATAACCCTTTTTTGCAGAAATTACTTATCCGATGTATTGCAGGAGAGGCATACTCATCGTGTTAATACCCTTCACACCACAGACGATACTTGTCTTTTTTTAAACGGTCGTGCGATTATTTCCCTCCCCGTTTCTTTAGAAGGCCCGGAGGAACTTGGGGTGCAGGACAATACCCTCGTTTACGCCCGACTCAAAGGGAATAATGCCAAAAAAATATCTCACGAAAAATTTCTTATACAAGACGTCATTGAAATGCTAAAAAATACGGTACCGGTAGTTGACACCCATGTACCCATCGTCAACTATTTCTGGGATATCATAAAACACAACAAGTCCCAGATGGAAAAGGATTTCATGCTGTTTGTCAAAGAAGGCTCTATTTCTGGAAAATTGTATGAAGGTGTTTACCTTATCAATGAAGACCTGATATTTATTGGTAAAGGCTCTCAGATTAAACCGGGTTGTGTATTTGATGCAGAAAATGGGCCTATTTATATAGGCAATAACGTCACCATCGCCCCAAACACGACCATTGAAGGACCCGTCTATATTGGCAGCCATTCCATAGTTCAATCCAATTCGAGAATACGCGGAGGCGCCAATATTGGAGAGGTATGCAAGGTGGGAGGAGAAATCGTAAATACCATTTTCCACAGTTACAGTAATAAACAGCACGACGGATTCCTCGGTGATTCTTATATCGGCTCATGGGTCAATATCGGGGCTGATACCGTTAACAGCAATTTACTCAATACCTATGGAAATATAAAGGTTGAATTGGGGGAGAACATCATTAATACCAATCATATGTTTCTTGGTATGGCAATGGGAGACCATAACAAAACGGCCATTAACACAACGATTATGACAGGCAGCATCTTTGGTTTTGCCTGTAATATCATCACTCCCGCTTACCCCCCCAAATATCTTCCTTCTTTTACCTGGTATTCAGACAATGGTATGAAGGTCTATATATTAGAAAAGGCATTACAGGTGGCAAAGATTGCAATGAAAAGGCGGGATAAAGAAATGACCCCTGCAGAAGAACATATCTTTAGAATGGTATTTCAACTTACAGAAAAAGAAAGAAGTACCGTCAAAAATAAATAAAACAACTGGGTCCTTTATCCCGATAGCACTGTCGTTTACGGAGTTGTTCTTAACCTGTACCATCTAAGTGTTGTATAGGTATTATTTTCGTGGTAAAAAATTGAGGGGCATTTATGGAAAAAGACTTCAAACACGAACGAATTATCATTGATACGAGTATTTTTACCAACCCGGACGTATACCAAACATTTGGTGAAAGTCCCACCGATGCTTTACGTTCTTTCCTGGAGCTTATCGGCAAATTGGACGGCCCGACCTTTTATATGCCCCCAACAATCTATCAGGAACTGCTGAATTTTGTCGAAATAAAGGATATCCCCACTGAATTGCAAATTCGTATATTTCAAAAACCACCCAAAAGGTATGAGCTCTCGGTTCCGGCTTTTTTGCTGTATGAGCTTATTGAGGACGTGCGTCACAGAATTGACAAGGGTTTACGGGTAGCTGAAGAGGCGGTGAGAGAAACTTCACCCGAAACCGAACCTGAGGCCATTAACAATCTGAGGAAAAAATATCGTTCCGCGCTTCGCGAAGGAATCATTGACAGCAAAGAAGACGTCGACTTGATCCTCCTGGCCAAAGAAATGGATGGTATCCTGATGACAGCCGATACTGGTATTGTCAAATGGGCTGATAAGCTAGGCATCCGATACATTGATCCCCGCATGCTGCGGGGTATCCTGGACACGTTAATACAACAAGCCCACAAATAATTTGATTGTATAGGAATTTTCATTTTCTTTATGCGGGTTTTGGGGTGTCATGAATTATTCCCCTCTTGGGAGGAGACTCCACGATTCCCCTCTTGGGAGGGGTTAGGGGTGGGTTCCTTTCCCCGTTTTCACGAGGACAAGGGGCGTGAAATCTCAGTGAACCCCGTTAGAAAGTTTGGAAGAGGCATCAAACCCCTCCACACTGTATTTTCTCTAAACTCCGCCCTTTCGGACGGAGACTCCTTTCTAACGAGGTGATATTTCACGAATTACCGGCTTACCCACCCCTAAATCCCCTCCCAAGAGGGGACTTTCTACCTTGAAAAATTAATCAACATGGGATGCGCCGTCATGGTGTCTTTGGAGGATTTCATATGAGGCGTAACACTTTTTTGCAAACCTGACATACCAATAAGAACCTTCTTTGTTTTTTGACAATACCTCAAACTTTACCTTACACCTATGCAGGTGATCAACCATCCTTTGAATACTCTCCTCTTCCCGGAATCTTAGAAGAAATCTTTCGTCAATCAGTTCTCCTCTCGCCGCCTTAGTAACACTTTCATATACGGGTTGTAATAATGCCTCCCCCAACTGAGCAAAAACATCAGATTTCAATGAATCGGCATGTTCCTGAATAAACATGGCGGCACGAATGATGCGGTGGGTAAAAAACTCAGACATCATCTCCGCCATCAATGGGGCAGTAACATGGATATCACGCAAACAGGAACCTAACGTCACGTACTTCATGATATTTTCAGCAGGATGGGTTGGTTTCATTACGATCCCTTCACACCCTGTCTCATCCAACTCTTTAATAACTTTTTTCAGGGCTGGGATGTCGGAGACTGAAAATTGCCCAAATCTTCTAACTGTTGGCATACAATACGTATCAAAGAGTTTATACCTCTCCGCGATAGGGATACTAAGAGGTTTATTCAACATCATTAAATCAAATGCGAAAAATCTGATATCTTCCTTTACATACGGTGGATGTTCAATGTTGTAAGGATTATCCGGACCTGCGAATTCACCGCAAACAATTAAGCCGGGATTTTCATCAAATATCTTTTTTGCATCCAAAAAATCCACGATGCGATCGGTTGAGAAAGGGCAGACATAGGCGCCGCGCGAAAAGGCCAGCACACGGCCTTGAATGCGTGCAACCCGAATGTTGTAACCATCAACCTTTTCTTCTACATAAAATGGCTGCGCAAAGGCATTACGGATACCATTTTCCAGATGCATTATCCGGGCAATACGCGGAAAATCAAAGAGGATGCCTTCCTGGGTAACGATTGCCCCTTTTCCCAGCTCACCGATTTTTTTCGTCACCCGATAAAAGCAAACACCATCGAATTCCTCACGGACAACATCATGTCTTTCCAGGGATTCGTCCCACATGGACTCCGAAATTCCCGCCTGTTTAACGACATCATATACTTCCATATGCATGGACTTTCTCAATACGACCTCAGAAATAAGCTATTAACTTAGCTCTAACCCTTATGTAACACCACTGGACGGTGGACGAATCTCCGTATTATTGTAGTCTTAAAATTGAAACTCCTTGAACATGACTATAGTTTTGTAAAGTGATGTTACATAAACCCATCCTTTGATTTCAAGACAAAATTAATGAACAGCCGGGTATGCATGTCATTGCTTTCGCTGAACCCTGTTTATAACTCCTCTGTTTACACATGGTTAAATTTGAAATGCGTTTTGTTTTTAATATTGACTTCAAAAAGACTCAATCGTATAATCAAACTCCTTTAAATTTTTTACTGAAAATAAGATGCCTCCAAAAAGGATATTACGATGTATATAATCCTTGGTTGCGATGATGTGGGAAGTGTACTAGCTCGAAATTTAAGCAAGTCTGGCGAGGAGATATTCGTTATTGACAATGACGAAATAGTTTTGACTAGATTGAAAGAACCTAATCTTCGTACTGCCATAGCGGATATCCATACTTTGGATCTAAGTACATTACCAACAAAAGATACCCTTGCTTTTATCCTTTTACAAAAAACCTTTAAAGATAACTTGACTTTAGTAAAACGTATCAAAAAATCATTTCCTGATAAATTTATCTTAACAAAGGCAACTGGTGAGAACGAGGCTTCTGAATTATTAGAAAATGGAGCGGATCGCGTCGTTCAAACAACCAGAATTATTACAAATACTATTCTGAGTGAATTAGAACTAGCCAAGTTAAAACGGTCTGCTTTCCGGCTTGTAAGTGTTATAAAGGCAGCAACCCGCAGAGGTTTAGCTATTTTTTTACAGGACAACCCGGACCCTGATTCCATCGCTTCTGGACTTGCATTAAAACGTATTGCTGAAAAATATGAGATCAAATCTGATATTTACTACGGTGGAAACATTGGTTATCAACAAAATAAAACATTGGTCCGTCTGCTAAAAGCCGACCTTAGACGATTAAAAACAACAGACGAGGCACAGGAAATAATTAATACCGTTGATAAGGTTGCATTAGTAGAAGCATCCATCCCTTCAAAAAATAATATATTACCCCCAAACACCATCCCCAATATTATTATCGATCACCATCAAACTGACTTTCACCTTGTAAAAGGGGAATTTATTGAAATATTACCAAAAATTGGCGCCACTTCTACTATTATGACAAGGTACATGAGACAACTGGGTATTATACCCGACCCATCCCTTGCCACAGCGCTCCGTTACGGAATCAGGGTGGATACGGGTGGATTTACGAGAAACACAACGACCGAAGACCTTGAGGCGGCTGCCTATCTCTCGCCATTAGTGGACATGGGTCTCTTAAAACAAATCGAGAACCTTCCTATGAGCACAGAAACCATTGACATTATTGGAAAAGCCATTCGAAACCGGGAAGTAAGGAGTTCATATTTGCTATCTTTTGTGGAATGCATAACAGACCGTGACGCATTACCACAAGCGGCAGAATTAATGTTGCAAATGGAGGGTATCTCTACGGTACTTGTCTTTGGCATTGACAAAAACAAAGTTCAACTATCCGCTCGCAGCACAAATTCAAGTGTCAACCTTGCGTTATTATTGCAAAAGGCGTTCGGATTCATGAATGCCGGCGGCCATGCCACCATGGCGGCTGGCAGCATAGATCTGGGCACTTTTGGCGATATTAACGACAAAGCATTATTAAGCATCATTTTTAATACCATACGAAAAAAGTTTTTCTCGGCTGCCGGGCTAGACATAGAAAATTGGGAAGTCCCAAAAAAATTTAAATTATTAATTAACAACAGTACCAGGAATTAAATCGTAATAACCATTTAATAAGGTAAGGAGAAAGTTTATGGAAAAAGGATTTTTAGGTATAGGTTTGGTAAGTCTTACAGTTTTTTTAAGTTCTTGCGTCACCACACAGACACAGGTAAAACAAACACGCGATCCTGAATTAAAAGTGGAAGTAACGGCAGCGCCTGTTAAAGAAGAGGTAAAGACAGAAGCTGCTCCAGCAGAAGAAGTAGTCGCGCCTGCTACCGAAGTGGCTGCTCCTGCAGAGCCAGCGCCTGAAGCCGCTGTTCAACCCCCTGTAGAAGAGGCGCAACCTGCCGAAGCACCTGCTGCCGAAACCGCTGCACCTGAGGCCGCTGCTCAACCGCCTGTAGAACAGGCAAAACCTGCTGAAGCTCCGGCTGCTGAAATCGCTGCACCTGCCCCCGAGGCAGCCGCGCCCGCTGCACCAGAAACCGCAGCTCCACTAGCTGCTGAAGAGGCAAAACCCGCGGAAGAAAAGGCAGAGGCTCTGCCTTCAGAAAAAGAAGAATCTGCGGCAGGCGGTTTACATCAATGCGCCACTTGTAATAAAGAGGTTGGAGAAGGACACGTCTGCGGTGTTACAACATATTGTCAACAATGCAAGGAAGAAGTTGGTACTGATCATATTTGTGATTTAACATTCTTTTGCCACGATTGCAAAAAAGAAGTTGGAGACGGTCACATCTGTGGGGTAACGACTTTCTGCCCAAAGTGCGAAGAAGAGATTGGATCAGGGCATATCTGTGATGTAACGTACTTCTGCTATGATTGCGAAAAAGAGGTAGGTGATGAACATATCTGTGGCGTCACCAATTTCTGTTTCACCTGCAAGGCAGAAGGTGGAGAGGGGCATGAATGCGGGAAGACTTTCTTCTGCTTTGACTGCGAGAAAGAAGTATCCAAAGATCATCAGCATGAAAAGGCAGCAAAATAATACTTGTATTTTTTTGAGATTCGATAAAAAGGCATGTTTTTAATTAAACATGCCTTTTTTATTTATTGCCAAAAAGCCGAAGCGCTTTCAAAAGTCTTCTGAACGCTACCTTCCGGCTCAAGTTGCCATTTCCTTCATTTTCATCAATTTCCATGTGTAGCAGGACAGCTCTGGGAGGGAATAGGGTACGGAAAACAAATTTTGTCTTTTTTTGCAAGGTGGAAATATGAGAAAAATAAAAGAGCCAGCAAAGCTTTTCCCTTCGTTTTCCCTGTCTGAGTAATCTGGAGAAAATCTTTTCTCCTAATCCCTTGTGTCGAGGGCGGAGGGACTCTAAAATTTCAGGAGGCACACAAGTACCAAAATATTCTTTGCTCAGCCATAAACTATAAAATAAAGGACTTTTCAGTTGAAACTCCCCAGATTCTCTGCAAACCTTTTCCCAGTCTAATTTCTCTTTCCCATGGTTTATCACCTGGTGTATATCCCATACATGGATGAGCGTATTGTAAGAATGCTTCATGGCATGTTCTGAAAGATGAAGGAGTTGGTGATGAGGAGCAAGACACAGGGCATCTGATTCCCGTATCTTCAATGGAATAGCCTCCTTCCATAATTTATCCATATTAATCTTCTCTGCGTAAATATAATTAGGCAGTGCATTATTAATCAAGTGCCAATGGAGATGAAGGAGAAGAGGGGAACCGTTTTTCCCGTATACCAGACTATTGAGATAGTTAGTTACACGATAAAAACTCAGTGTATGGCCGGATTGATAACCAGATTCAGATAGAACCTTATCAATCTTTGGAACATCTTCTGGTTTTACAAGGATATCAACATCACCCAGCATTCTTAGGCCAAAATCCTCATATACAGAAGAAAGAAGGGCTGCGCCTTTTAAAACGATGACAGGGTTCTTGAACACACGGAGCAAGGCAGCCAGATCTTCAAGGATGCGAATATTTCTGCCCCAGTTATAAATATACTCCTGCTTGAGGCTTTCCCTGAGTTTTGAAGGCATGTTAATACCCTTCTTTATCATGCCTTTGTAAAGGAGGAAGGAAAGTCCTTCTTTTTGGGAGGTGCTTAGCACTTCAGGCCAGGAGGGGGGAGAAACTGTTATTTCAACAAAGGGGTTTAATATGCGGAATATGTATTCCAGAGTTTCATTTCGTTCACAGAAATCTACAATCACACCCGATGCTGGTCTGGTACAGACCGCTTGAGGCATATTCACAAATTTGGCCTGTGTTTCTGATAGACCTGAGTGTATATCCCTACCTGTATTTTTCATAAATCAGAACTTATGGTAGAGGACTACTCCATAAATCTTGCTGTAAATAAATCAAGGTTAATTTATGAAAGACCTTTTTTGTATTTTTTTGGGCCGTTAGGTTTTTTCCTATTCTTTTTTATTCCCGTGCCCGCCCTATGGTCATCGTCGTCATCGTCGTCGTCATCATCTTTACCATTAGCGTAGGCCTCACCTGCAGCCAGGATTGTTGATATATCAGGAATGCCATATACCGCCAGTTTCAGGAGCTTTCTACGCACCTTGAGCCTCTGCTCTTCAAGACTTAATTCCTTTTTTTCCATGACCATACCTCCTTCAATAAAATTCTTACAACAATACCTTGCGTTTCCAGATATTATTCAATATTTCAGGCTCTACGGAG